>DASQYE010000030.1:0-9309 GCA_035639355.1 Pyrinomonadaceae bacterium | reverse complement strand
TTACGCGCACGTGCTTGCATCGCTTCACTGTTGCTCCGAAACAGGGGCACACGCAAACGTCCCTGATCTTTAACTGCGAACCAGTCGCCATTGGCCCGTTGCATTGCATACATAATGCTCATTCGGTATCACCTCGTTTGGGGGAATATTCAACAACATTACAGTCACTGTTACGATCCTGCTGCTTCACGTACACTCTGGTGAGTCGGTACAGACCGCTAAAGTCTCGGCCTTTGAAACGGCTTTTGACCGTCGCGTGGCCGGTGAACACGGCCCTCTTCCCGTTGAGATGTCGATTTACGTCATCAAGGCTGGTAACCTTCCGACGTAAGATCGCCCGGCCTGTAGATGCCTATTTCAAGGATGCGTTTCATAATGGGGGTCTCACACAAGGGCAGGCTGAAGCTCGTCAATCTTTGGTTCGGGACTGTTGAAACTCTCCAGGGCTTCCGACTCGCTTTCGTAAACATCGAAGATGGTCAGAAGCTTCGTGATTACCATCAATTCGCGGACTCTTTTTGTCAGATGAAGGAGCTTTACCTGTCCGCCATTCTTCTTCAGCACATTGTGACTTGCGATAAGCTCTCCCAGGCCGCTCGAATCAATATAGTCAACCCCAGACAGGTTCAAAAGAATCTTCCTGCGGCCTTCTTCCAGCAGACGGCGGATCGTCTCGTGGAACACGACGCCGCCTTCGCCGATTCTCATATTGCCGTCCATGTCCAGAACGACCACGTTCTCCATTTGACGCTCTTTGATATGAAGGTTGTTCATTGTAGTTTCTCCGTAGCTTTCCCTCAGAGGAATATCGAGAGGCGTTTTCACCCCTTGGGAAGCTTAGCTGTGGGTTTCAGGTGGCCTGGATGATTCCAGATTGTCTGAGAAGGGAGTGAGCCGGACTCGATTCTTACTTATTATATCTCATATGCGGGATATATGTCAAATACGTAATCTCTGGCGTGGTGGGTCAGTGTGAGGATGCAGCCTTGCGGCTCGCGCGCTTGGCTGAAACAATTGCTCGTCCATTGTTTGTGGATTTAGAGCGTCGTCGATACGTCAATGCTTCCTGCGATTATTTAGGCACGCTTACTCTTGATAGGTTTCCTCCCGCCGGCCTTCTTGTCGCTCGCCAGCCTCAGCACGTCGCCCGGTTGGCAGTTGAGCGTCCGGCAGATGCTCTCCAAAGTACTGAAGTTGATCCCGAGCGCCTTGCCCTTCTTCAACCGCCACAGCGTTGTGTGACTGATGCCGGTTTCTTTCGCCAGCCAGTAGAAAGTTCGCCCCTGCGCTTCCAGCAACTCATCGATTCGCAGCTCAATCATAATATCTCACCCTTTATATGAAATTCAGCGTGACCACATACGATATATGTCATACATATAAACTATATTCTACACTCGACATATACTCCGTGTCTAGCATAAGGGCGTTCGGAATCGAGTCCGCAAAAATCGCAGTTTCCATTGTATCTGGGGCCAAACATCCTGAGCGGGAGCGGTCGGGAATTGGTTCGAGTCACAACCGTTTAATAACGAATGAGCAGCGGAAGCTCCGGCCTCGCATCTTTCGTTTTTCCTCTGCGCCCGTTGTCAAAGGTCAGCTCAACGAGCCATTCGTCGCCGGCGTCAGCGCACTCGACGCTGGCAGCATCAACGCCATCGCGCCTGCGAGCCGCGTCTTCCAACTCATCGCCGGACATAGCCTTTTCATCATGACGAAGCCTCCACGGGGCCGCTGCTGCTGCTGCCGCTGCGCGCCTCGGACGTATTCAAACCCCTTCGTCGAGGTCGCTCGCTCCTGCCATCAGCGACCGCCTGCCGACCATTCCGAAAGCTACCAGCGGTGATAGGTCACCGCGAGCAGCCACACAATTTACACCCGAAGAATGGATGATGAAAGCAATACTATAGAGAAAGCGCGGTGGGTTTGGGCGGGCGCGCGGGTCGCCTTGTTGTATGCTAGGCGGGCGGGCGCGTCAGCGAATGGAAAGCGAGGGGAGCGGGTTGGCCTTTAAGGAGAGTGCCGGAGCGGGGATGAGCGGCGCGTCCAAGCGCGGTGCGCCCGTGCGCGTGCGCGTCGGCGTTGACACGGGCGGGACGTTTACGGATTTCGTGTTCGAGTCGGGGCGGGGCCTGCGCCTGTTCAAGATAGCCTCGACACCGGCCGATCCGTCGGCGGCGATCGCAGAAGGGCTCAAGCGCATCGCGCTTGAGACGGGCGTGCGGCTGCGCTCTATAGAGGTCGTTCACGGGACGACCGTCGGCACGAATGCGCTCCTGGAAAGGCGCGGGGCGAGAACGGCGCTCGTCACGACCAGGGGGTTTGAAGATGTGCTGGTCATAGGGCGACAGGCGCGGCCGTCGCTCTACGATCTGAATGCCGCGCGGGCCACGCCGCTCGTGCCCGATGGCTTGCGCTTCGGCGTAAGGGAGCGCGTCGCGGCCTCAGGCGAAGTGCTCGAATCGCTTGACGAACGAGAGGTCGAGAAGCTGTTCGGCAGATTAGCGCGAGCCAAAGTCGAATCGATCGCCATCTGTTTACTCTTCTCATTCGTAGACCCCGAGCACGAGCGGCGGCTGGCCCGCGCGCTCAAAAGTCTGAACGTCCCGCTCTCCATCTCACACTTGATCCTCCCCGAGTACAGGGAATACGAGCGCACCTCTACGGTTACGATCAACGCTTACCTGCAACCCCTCATGGGCGCGTACCTGAATCGTCTGAAGTCTCACACGAAGGGTCTGCGCGTGATGCAATCCTCGGGCGGAAGCAT
The DNA here is from genome assembly GCA_035639355.1 of Pyrinomonadaceae bacterium. Lineage (GTDB taxonomy): Bacteria > Acidobacteriota > Blastocatellia > Pyrinomonadales > Pyrinomonadaceae > DASQYE01. The sequence goes on along the minus strand of DASQYE010000030.1, from coordinate 6,539 downwards.
CTCGGCGACGGTCGCCGCGACGGAACCCGTGCGGACGATTCTTTCCGGCCCGGCGGGCGGCGTCGTCGGCGCGCTCGACGTTGCTGGAAGCCTGGGCGTAGAGAATCTAATCACCTTTGATATGGGCGGGACTTCCACGGATGTCTCGCTGTGCGACCGCGACGGCGTGAGTATGACGAGCGAGGGGAGCGTCGCTGGCCTGCCCGTCGCCGTTCAGATGATGGACATTCACACGGTAGGCGCGGGCGGAGGCTCGATTGCGCGCGTTGACGAGGGCGGCTCGCTGCGCGTCGGGCCGGAGTCGGCGGGCGCAAATCCAGGCCCGGCCTGCTACGGTCGCGGGGAGCTTCCGACCGTCACGGATGCACACGTCGTCTTGGGGCATTTCGGCGGCGAAGGACTCCTGGGCGGAGAATTCGCGCTCGACGAGAAGAGGGCCGAAGACGTGCTCGCCCGCCTGGCGCGGGAGATGAGCGCGGCGGCGCGGCGCGCAGTCTCTACTAGAGAGGCGGCGCAGGGCGTCCTGAGCGTCGTCAATACGGGCATGGAGCGCGCGCTGCGGGTCATCTCGGTCGAGCGGGGTTACGACCCGCGCGAGTTTGCGCTTCTGCCATTCGGGGGCGCGGGCGGGCTGCACGCCGTAGACCTGGCCCGCGCGCTGCGCATCCCGCGCATCATCACGCCCCCCTCGGCGGGCGCTCTCTCTGCGCTCGGCGCGCTCTCGTCCGACGTGGTCAAGGATTGGAGTCGCACTGTGATGCTAAGAGCGACGGACGGGAGCGTCCGCGTGCTTGAGCGTACGTTTCGAGAGATGGAGCGCGAGGCGCGCCGCGTGCTGGGCCGCGAAGGCTTTAAGGATGCGACCGAGCGCCATGACAGAAGGCTCGCCGTGCGATACCTGGGCCAATCCTTCGAGCTTGAGCTGAAGTGGAAGAAGGGTCTGGACATCATAGCGGCCTTTCACGGCGCGCACCGTGCGCGCTACGGCTATGCGCAGGAGGCCAACAGCGTCGAGATCGTCAGCGCGCGTTTGCGCTCAACCGGGCTGGTCGCCAAATTGAAGACGACTCGCCGCGAGCGCGCGAGCCACGCTTCATCACAGGCTTCGCCGCACGGCTATGCGACCGTCTATTTCGCGAGCGGCGAGGCGCGCACGGCCCTCTACCGCCGCGACGAGCTGCCGCCAGGCGTGCGGCTGCGCTCGCCCTGCATCGTGACGGAGTATTCCGCGACGACGCTCGTGCCAAAGGGCGCGCGCGCCGCCCTTGACCGACATGGAAACCTGATTATCGAGCCATGAAGCGAAAACTGGACAAAGATAGAGCGGAGACGTTTGATCCGACGACGCTGGAGATTTATCGCGCGCTCTATACGTCTGTGGCCGAAGAGATGGGCATTGCGCTCAGGCGCACGGCCTTTTCTCCGAACATCAAGGAGCGGCGCGATTACTCTTGCGCCGTCTTTGACGGAAGGGGCCGCGTCATCGCGCAGGGCGATCACATGCCGGTTCACCTGGGCTCGATGCCGATGGCCGTCGCCGCCGCGCTCGGCCGTGTGGAGATTGTGCCCGGCGATGTCGTCGCTCTCAACGACCCGTTTGCCGGAGGCACACACCTGCCGGACGTGACGCTCGTCGCCGGAGTGTTTCAAGAGGGGCCAGGGGCCGGAAGGCGGGGGCGGGGGGCCGGGGGTCAGGGGCCAGGGAAAACCAAAAGCCGTTCGTCCCTTCTTCCCCGTCCCCTGACCCCCGTCCCCCGGCCCCTTTTTTACGTCGCCAATCGCGCGCATCACGCGGACATAGGCGGCGGGACGCCGGGCTCTATGGGCGTTGCGAGGGATGTTTACGGCGAGGGCCTGCGGATTCCGCCCGTGAGGATTGTGCGAGGCGGGAAGATTGATGAAGAGATGATGGCGCTCGTCTTGTCGAACGTGCGCGGCACAACGGAGCGGCGCGCAGACTTCGAGGCGCAGATAGGTTCTTTGAGGACGGGCGCGGCACGGCTCTCGGAGATCGTCCGTCGGCGCGGAGAAAGGAACGCGCTTCAGTACGCCGCGCACCTGATAGGGTATTCGGCACGCATGATGCGGCGCACGATCAAGGCGATTCCCGACGGCGTATACGAGGCCAGGGACGCGCTCGACGACGACGGCGTGAGTGACGATAAAGTTACTATAGCCGTGCGCGTGGAGATCAGCGGAGAGCGGGCGCGGGTTGATTTTAGGGGCAGTGCGCCGCAGGTCGCGGGCGCTATCAATGCCGTCGAGGCCATCACCGTCTCGGCCGTCTCCTATGTCTTTCGCTGCCTGGTCGGGGCGGACATACCGGCCAGCGCCGGTCTGATGGAGCCCATCGAAGTCGTCGCGCCGCGCGGCACAATCGTCAATGCCGAGCACCCCGCCCCGGTCGCGGGCGGGAACGTGGAGACCTCGCAGCGCATCGTGGACACGCTGTTCAGGGCGTTGGCCCAGGCGCTGCCCCGTAGGATTCCGGCGGCGAGCCAGGGGACAATGAATAACCTGACTATAGGCGGTGTGGATGCGCGCAGCGGCCGTGAGTTCGCTTACTACGAAACGGTGGCGGGCGGCATGGGCGCGCGGCCCTTCGGCGACGGGATGAGCGCCGTCCACACGCACATGACGAACAGCCTGAACACGCCCGCAGAGGCGCTTGAGTATGCTTATCCTTTGCGCGTGCGCGTCTACCGGATTCGCAAAAAATCGGGCGGGCGCGGGGCGAGTCGCGGCGGCGACGGCGTCGTGCGCGAGATCGAGACGCTTGGGCCGGCGCGTATGTCGCTGCTGGCGGACAGGCGACGACGAGCGCCCTACGGGCTTGCGGGCGGCGAGAGCGGAAAGATGGGGCGCGATTCCTTGATACGTAAGGGCCGCGCTCGCCGTCTCTCATCCAAAGGAAGCTGGCAGTTGGAGGCCGGAGACCGCGTGCGAATCGAGACGCCGGGCGGCGGCGGCCACGGCCGCAGGAAGAAATGAAAACCGGATTTGCGAGGATTTAAGGTCTGGACGTGCGGCGCGTTCTAGTAGGACAATAGGAACCGCAACCGAAGCTCTTAAAAGCGAATCTTTCACGCGAGGGGTCGAAGGCTGATGCGAGTCACTATCGGACAGATCAATACTACGAACGGCGATTATGCGGGCAACACTGCGAGCATCCTTCGCGCCATAGAGCAGGCGAGGCGTGACGCTTCTGACCTGGTCGTGCTGCCGGAAGTGGCTATCCAGGGCTACATGTCCTTCGACTGGTTCCTGGATCGCGACGTGGTGCGCTCCGCCCTAGACCCGCTGGACAAGATCATAGAGGCGACCGAAGGGCTCACGGCCGTGGTCGGCACGGTCAGACCTACGGGGCAGGCGTCGGGCCGCAAGCTCTACAACTCGGCGGCCGTGATTCGCAACCGTAAGCTCCTGGGCTACGCCGACAAGACCCTTTTGCCCGAGTACGACGTATTCGACGATCCGAGGTATTTCGAGCCAGGGCGCGAGCGTCATCTCTTTCGCCTGGGCGAAGCGAGCCTGGGCGTGGCCGTCTGCGAAGACCTCTGGAACGACAAGACCTTCTGGAAAGAACGCCTCTACGCGCACGACCCGGCGGACGACCTGATCGAGTTGGGGGCGAGCGTGCTCTGTTCCATCAACGCCTCGCCCTTCAATAAAGCCAAGATGGGCCAACGCTGTTCGATGGTGGCCCACCGCGCGAAGGCCGCAGGGCTGCCCATAGTCTTCGTCAACCTCGTCGGCGCAAACGACGGCATCATCTTCGACGGCGCGTCAATCGTCGCGGACTGTCGCGGCGAGATCATCATGCAAGCGCCGCCTTTTGAGGAATTCTTCGGCACGGTCGATCTGGATTGCGGCGTCGCGGACGAACGCTGCCTGCCCGGCAATGATATAGAGACGGTGCGCCGCGCGCTCGTCCTGGGGATTCACGACTACGCGCGCAAGAACCGCTTCACGACGGCGCTGCTGGGCCTTTCGGGCGGCATCGACTCGGCCGTGGTGGCGGCGCTCGCCTGCGAAGCGCTCGGCTCTCAAAACGTGCTCTCGGTGATGATGCCGTCGCCCTTCTCGTCGCGCGGCAGCGTGGATGATTCCGTAGAGCTAGGTCGCCGTCTAGGCATGAAGACGGTCGAGCACCCGATCACGGGGGCGTTCGATGCTCTGACCAAAGAGCTTGAGTTGAGCAATCCGACGCGGGGCGGCGAATCGCTCGCGGCCGAGAACCTTCAATCGCGCCTGCGCGGCAATATACTTATGACGATCTCGAATAAGGAGGGGCGTCTGCTGCTCTCTACGGGGAACAAGTCGGAGCTGGCGCTGGGCTACTGCACGCTCTACGGCGACACGAACGGCGGCCTGGCCGTGCTCGGCGACGTGCTCAAGACGGAGGTCTATCAGCTAGCCCGCCACTTCAACCGCGAGCACGAGATCATCCCGCGCGCGATCATCGAAAAGCGCCCGTCCGCAGAGCTTGCGCCCGGCCAGTTCGACGATCAGAGCTTGCCGCCCTATGACAAGATCGATCCGATCCTACAGCTCTACTTCGAGCAGAAGGCGACGCCCGAGGAGATCATCAGCGCCGGTCACGACCCCGCTATGGTCTACGAGCTGCTGAATCGCGTGGAATCGCCCGCCAACGAATTCAAGCGCAGGCAGCTGCCGCCCACGCTCATCATCTCGCGCAACGCCATAGGCATCGGTCGCCGCCGTCCCGTAACACATCACTACCGCCGTCGCCCCGCGCCCGCCCAGATCGAATCCGCAAGCCGGGGCGAGCACGCGAGCGCACCCGGAGACTGATGAGAGAGCGCACGGGATGAATGAAAGAGCGCATGGAACCTCTTTCTCTACCTGCTTGAATGATGAAAGAAAAGCGAGCGTATCCGCGAATCGAGACCGAGCGGCTGCTTCTGGCCATGCCGCAGCCGGAGGAAGCGCCGCGCCTCGTCTCCTTCTTTGAAGAGAACCGCGAGCACCTGGCGCGGTGGTCTCCGACTGCGCCCTCCGGCTACTACACGGAAGCCTACTGGCGCGAGCGTCTTGCGCAGGCGCGCACAGAATTCGAGCGTGACCAATCCATGAAGCTCGTCTTGCGTGAGCGCAAGTCGGAAACGGGGCCGGTCGTCGGCGTCTGCAATTTTACGAACTTCGTGCGCGGCCCCTTCCAGGCATGTTACCTGGGCTACAGTCTGGACTATCGCTTCGAGGGGCGCGGCCTGATGTTTGAAGCCCTGGAGGCCGCCACCCGCTATGCCTTCGAGCATCTTCGCCTGCATCGGATCATGGCGAACTACGTGCCGGTCAACGAGAGAAGTGGAAGGCTCCTGCGGCGTTTGGGATTCGTCGTCGAGGGCTACGCGTACGATTACCTGTTGATCGAGGGACGCTGGCAGGATCACATCCTGACCTCCCTGACCAACTCGCGGCTCAAAGCCGAAGACCTCTGATTGTCGAGCGCGAGCGATGCTCGCCACCCGCGCAGATGAAAACAGAACTCTCCGACGGCCAATTGCTCCTGAGACCCTATCGCGTCGAAGACATACGGGCGCTCTACGACGCCGTGCGCGAATCGATAGAGGAGTTGACGCTGTGGATGCCCTGGTGTCACGCCGGCTACAAGATTGAAGAGAGCACTACTTTCATCATGGCGCGCGACGAAGCGTGGGCCAAGGGCGAGGACTACGCCTTCGGCATCTTCGATGCTCAAACGCGCGCTTACCTTGGCGGTGTCGGGTTGAACCATTTCTCGCGCGAACACGGTTACGCCAACCTCGGCTACTGGGTGAGAAGCAGTTCTACGGGGCGCGGCATAGCCTCTACGGCTGCTCGTCTGACGGCGCGGTTCGGTCTCGAAGAGCTGGGGCTTCATCGCATAGAGATCGTCGCCGCCGCCGGCAATACCGGCAGCCGTCGTGCGGCCGAAAAAACCGGGGCTGTACGCGAGGGCATCCTGCGAAAACGGCTCCTACTACACGGCCAGGCGGTCGATGCCGTCATGTATTCGCTGGTCGCCGAAGACCTCTGCGCGCCATCAACTCAGGATAAGCCCGCCCTTATCGCTGATTAAAAAAGCCCCGCAAGGGGCGACAGAAGTGTAGCCCTTTGCGGGGCTGATGAAGCGGCGCTTTTTTTACCTTAAAGCCTGCAAGCCCTCTCGTTCTTCTTCGTTCTCAGGTTGAGGACGTAAGCTTTGACCTGAACGGAGAGAGAGTGCTCATGGCTAAATACACCAGTCCGCTGGATTATGTGAGGGTCGCCGCCCCTTGTTCCGCCGATTGGGAGGCGATGATTGGCGACGACCGCGCGCGCTTTTGCGGCCAATGCAGGCTTAATGTCTATAACCTTTCGGGGATGACGAAGCGGGAGGCCGAAGCCCTCATAGCGGGCGCAGAAGGGCGTCTCTGCGTCAGATTCTACAGGCGAGCGGACGGAACCATCCTGACTGAGAACTGCCCCGTCGGCCTGCGGGCCATAAAACGCCGCCTGTCCAGGGTCGCCAGCGCCGTTTTCTCTACCGTGCTCGG
>DASQYE010000029.1:0-10854 GCA_035639355.1 Pyrinomonadaceae bacterium | reverse complement strand
ATTTCGTCGCCCCACAACTCTATGCGGTAAGCCTGATCCTGGTAGCTCGGATAAACCTCCACTACGTCGCCGCGCACGCGGAAACTACCACGGTCGAACTCTATGTCGGAGCGCTCGTATTGCAGCTCCACGAGTTTCTGCAAGAGCGCGTCGCGAGTCATGCGCGCGCCCGGCTCTACGAAAAGCAGCATCCCGTAATAGGCATCGGGATCGCCCAGACCGTAGATGCAGGAGACGGAGGCGACCACGATCACGTCGCGCCGCTCGAAGAGAGCACGCGTCGCCGACATCCGCAGGCGATCAATCTCGTCGTTGATCGTCGCCTCTTTCTCGATGTAGGTGTCTGAGGCCGGGACGTATGCTTCCGGCTGGTAATAGTCGTAATAAGATACGAAGTACTCGACCGCGTTTTCGGGGAAGAGGGTCTTGAACTCCTGGTAGAGTTGGGCCGCCAGGGTCTTGTTATGCGCGAGCACGAGCGCCGGGCGCTGCACCTGCTGAATAACGCTGGCGATGGTGAAGGTCTTCCCAGAGCCCGTGATGCCCAAAAGCACCTGGTCTTTCGCGCCATCTCCGAGCCCGCGCACGAGCGCCTCTATGGCCTGCGGCTGATCGCCCTGCGGCTGGTATTGCGAACGAAGTTGAAACGGCATAAAAATACAGTGATTAGTGACAAGTGACGAGTGACAAGCAAAATCAGATTTTAACTTGTCACTCGTCACTTGTCACTCGCCACTGTATTTAAGCGACGTGGGTGGTGTCCGTAGATGCCTGGCTGCTGATCTGGTAGATGGCTTCCATGACGGCGGAGCGCACTTCGGTCGGGAGCGACCCGCGCACGGCCAGGCGGCGGAAGGCAGGCAGAATCTCTTGCTGGCCGGAGAGAGCGAGCAGTTTCACGACCGCGAGGCGCACCTCGCTGTTCGGGTGCTCCTCTATGGCGCGCATCAGTGGCTGCACCTCGCCCGCTTTCGACATCAGGAAGAGCAGCGAGAAGGCGTCGTAGGTTTTCTCTCGGCTCTCGCCCATGAGGTGCCCTATGGCTTCGCCGGCGAGGCCCGAATTGGCGAGCGCATTGCCTATGCGGCGACGGCGCTCGGGCGGCGCTTCGCGCAGCGCACGCGTGAAGGAGGCGGCGTGGTCGTCGCTCAGGCCGAAAAGCGCTCGCGCCGCAGCATCGCGCACGAGCTGCGCCGGATCGTCAAAGGCCGCGCTGATCTCGCGGAACGCGTCGTCGCCGCCGACCCGCGCCAGGTCGGAGACGGCAGCCGCGCGGTCGCTGGCGACCTCGCTGCCGAGGCGTCGCAGGATGCTGCCGGGAACGCTATTGAAATCTTCGTCGGCGAGCGCAATGCCCCGCTCCGTGACCGCCACGTCGATCTCTTTGACCGAGGCGTCCGCAGAGTATTCTTCAACCTCCCTGACCGGCACAGCCTCCACGTCCGCGTATTCCGTGATCGCCGCCTCGTCGGCAACGACGGGAGCGGCGCTTGCGGAGGGCTGTTCGTCGGGCACGGCTTCGCGCTCTTCAAAGTCAACATCTACCCAGTCGTTCGCGCCCGGCCCGGCGGCCTCCTCGGCCGTTTTGGCCGGAGAAACGAAAGGCGTTTGCGGCGTGAAGGTCGCTTCAAAAAGATCGGACTGGACGATCGTTGATGTGGTTTCGGCCTGAGCCGGTTCGATCTCTTCCGCTTCGATCGGCGTCGCCTCGACCTCGGTGCTGTGAAGCAGCGATGGCTGCTGCTGCTCTGCACGTTCGCGCTCGAATTGAATGCGAGCCGCTTCGGCTTCCTCACGCTGCCGCGCCTCCTCTTCGACGCGCTTCCGTTCTTCCTCGGCGTGAAGGCGCGACTGCTCCTCAGTCCGCGCCATCTCTTCCTCTGCCCACAGGCGCTTCTCTTCGGCCGCTGCTCGCGCAGACTCTTCCTCTTCTTCCCGCTGGCGCGCGGCGGCGGCTTCTTCTTCCTCTGCTGCTCGCAGGCGCGCCGCTTCCTCTTCGGCGAGGCGTCGAGCCTCCTCTTCGGCCCGCAGCCGTTCGGCTTCCTCTCTTTGTCGCGCCTCTTCTTCGACGCGTCGGCGCATTTCGGCTAGACGAAGCGCAGCATCTTCGGCGCGGCGTCGCGCAGCATCGGCTTCGGCGCGCTCGCGCCCCTCGCCCTGTATGCGTGCTCTCTCTTCTTCGGCGCGACGGCGCTCTCGCTCTTCCACTCGCTGCCGCCGAGCTTCTTCGGCACGCGCGCGCTCTTCTTCAAAAGCCTTGAGGCGCGCATCCTCTTCCGGGTCCGCGCTTTCGCCCACGGCGTGAAGTGGCGGCTGCTCTTCAGCCACAGCCATCTGCGCCTCTGTCGCTCGCAGGCGTGCCGTTTCCTCTTCGGCGAGGCGTCGAGCCTCCTCTTCGGCCCGCAGCCGTTCGGCTTCCTCACGCTGCCGCGCCTCTTCTTCGACGCGTTGACGTTCTGCCTCGGCTTCTTCCCTCCGTCGCGCGGCCTCAGCTTCTAAGCGCAGGCGCTCCTCTTCGGCGCGCTGCCGCTGCTCGACCTGGATGCGCTGTTCTTCCTCAACGCGTAATCGTTCCTCTTCCCTGCGGCGCTCCTCTTCGGCGCGTCTGTGTTCTTCTTCGACGCGTTTGCGCTCTTCTTCGAGGCGACGTTGTTCCGCCTCCTCGGCGCGTCGTTGTTCCTCTTCCCTAAGACGCTCTTCTTCGGCGCGTCTCTCCTCTGCGCGCCTTTGTTCCTCTTCGGCTCGCCGGCGGCGCTGTTGTTCTTCTTCCCTGCGGCGCGTTTCTTCGGCATGGCGGCGCTCGTCCGCCTCCGCGCGCAGTCGAGCCGCTTCTTGTACTCGACGCTGTAGGGCCTCCTCTTCGGCGCGCTGGCGCTCCTCCTCCTCAGTCCGGCGTAGCGCTTCCTGCTCGGCATGGATTCGCGCGGCATCGGCTTCGGCTCTGCTTCGCTCTGCCTCGGCCGTGGCGATTCCTGCGACGATGGCGGGCGCGACCGCTATAGCCTCGGCGGACAATTCCGTTGCGGCCTCGGCGGGGGCGGCGTCAACGTCCCGGACGGCGGCGGGCTCCGCTTCAATCGTACGCGGCTCCTCAGCGGTCGGCGCGAAAGATTCCGGCGCTTCTACCGAAGGCTCTTCAACGGCGCTCGCCGCTTCGGCCGACGCGTCCGCAGTTTCTGCTACGGGAGACGCAATCTCTTGAGCGGAGACGGGCGCGGCTTCGACCGGCGCTTCTTCAACGGGCGCTTCCTCAACCGGCGCGGCTTCGACGGCCGATGCAGTCTGCGTGGCAGCTGATTCAACCCTTTCTTCCTGCTGTGCGGGGCCGCTTGCGCTGGCCCTGATAGCGCGACGAATCAAGGCCTGTGGGACTTTACGATCTTCTTCGCGCTCAAGCAGCGATTCGAGCGGGGCCACAGCCGACTGATCCTGTAGCTCGGTCAGAGCCTCTATGGCGGCGCGGCGCACCTCCGGCGCAGTGTCTTCGAGCGCGGCGACAAGATGCGGGGTGGATGCCGTATCGCGCGTCAGACCCAATTTGCGCGCCGCCGCCGCTCGTTCGGCCGGAACAGCGGCCGTGCGCAGGTCGCGCGTCGCGTCGTCAAAATACCCGTGCTCTGTAAAAGCCTTGAGCGCACGGTCACGACGCTCCGTATTACGACTTGAGAGCGCGAAGAGGAGCTCGCTTTCGATGAGCTGCCGTGCGTCGCGCGACGGGGCGTTGATGACGGACTCGTCGTACTCTTCGCCCGTCAGGACATGCTTGATCTCCAGCCTGACGCGCTCCACGTCGAGGGCTTCGGCGGGCTCGGTCTCAACCGTCTCCGTCTCATCGGCCACGTCTGGGAGTACCGCAGTCCCGGCCGCCAGGCCAGCCATGTCGGCCAGAGGCTGTGCCTCCGGGGCGGATGCGGTACCGACCCGAGCGGATTCCAAGGTAGCGGCCGCGCCCTCTTCGAGCGCAGTAGTAGTAGTCTCACTGTCGCCGAGGGGACGGGCCTCGGCCTCCGCCGCGCCGCGCCGCGAACGCGAGCGAGTCATCGCTACCAGACCGATGCTGATGAGAATCAGCGCCGCGATGAGAATCAACAGCCAGTTGCTCTTGAGCACCGCGCCTAGCGACGTGCCGGAAGTGGCAGGCGTCGTAGTGATCGCAGAAGGCACGCTCGGCGCGGGCTGCGCCTGCGCGAGCTGGTCGGTCGGCGGCGTCGGCGAAGCGACGACCGAGGGGGTTTCTCCAGGCATCCCGAGCCCTGGTGTGATCGACGGAAGCGAAGCGGAGTCGGGCGTGGCGGCGGTCGGCGGCGTTGCGGCAGCATTCGCCGGTGAAGGCGTCGCGCCCGGCGCGGGGGGCGTCGTACCGGCGCTTGCGCCCGTCTGTGTCGCGCCGTCGGGCGGCTTGGCCGTGCCGGACGCAGTTTCTGTCCCCGTGCGCTGAGTATTCGACGTGCTACCTGGGCCGGTCGAAGCTGTCGTTGTTCCGGCCGTAGAGCCGCCGGTGGACGTGCCCGACTGCGCGCCGCTTGAAGAGTCCGCGGGCGAGTTGAAGACTACGTCCAGCTTATTGAATTTCTGCTGGACGCGGGCCGTCGTGCCCGGCTTCAGACGAAACGAGAGCACCGTATCGTTGCCGCGCTTATGTACCTGCACGTCGTCGAAGCCGCGCCCGCTCATGTTGCCGGGCACGCCCGGCGCGTTCGCCTGCGGAATCACTACATAGTAACGATTGCCGCTCCTGTATGCCTCGTAGTCGTTGAGCGGGGCGTCGGACGTGATGGTCGCGCGCCCGCCGTTGGGGCTGTCGCCCCCGCGCAGGGCGGCCAGGTTTTTCTTCGCGGGCTGTTGCGGCGCGCCAGTCGTCGCCGTCGAGTTGCTATTTTGACCGGCCTGCGTCGTCTTCTGCGCCGGCCTGCTGCGTCGCTTCTTCTGCTGCGCGTCCGTCTGAAACCCTGTGCAGAGGATGAGCACGACGGCGAAGGCTGCGACAAGGATGCGCCATTGGTTCTGTAGCGGATGAGAGCGGGGCATGGTGTATATCATCAAGGCATTGAACTAAGAAAGTTCGGGACCGACCTGCATTATGCAACGCGAGCGAGCCTCTTGTCACGACCGATTTTCGCGTCACACGGGCAGCGCCTGGTCAATCTTATATACCACTTCCAGGAGCGCCGTGCGTAGTTTTTCCGGCAGTCCGTCTTTGACGGCCAGGTGGCGAAGCTGCTGCACGATTTCGGGCGAGCCCGACAGGCCGAGCAGCCGCACGGCAGACAGGCGCACATTGTAGTCCTTATGGTTGACGATGGCATCCAGTATCGGCTCGGTCTCATTGGATTTTGCCAGCAACGAAAGCAGCGAGAAAGACTCGTAAGCCTGGCGACGGTCGTCGCTGGCGAGACGGTCTATGGCCTGCGCGGCCATGCCGCCCTTGATGCAGGCCTGCGCCACACCGCGCAAGGTATCAGCTCCGGACGTATCGAGCAGGCGCACATAGGCGTCTGCGCGGTCGAAGCTGAGATGCGAAAGCGAGCGGGCGGCGGCCGCGCGAACCTCTCTCGCTTCGTCGGCGAACCCTATGAGCACCGCCGCGAAGACCGATTCGTGATTAATGTCTCCGAGGCTGGTGATGGCGGCCGCCCTTACGCTCGGCTCGGCATCGCCGGCCGCGACGGCCGACAGGGCGTAGACGGAGCGCCGCACCTGAAATTGCGCGAGATGACGCGCCGAAGCCTTACGCGCCTCGACATCCCCACTTTCCAGCCCGGCCAACGCCGCCGTCAACTGTTCGTCCTCCAACCACTCTGGCAATTCCTCTATCGCGGCAGAGGTTTCGAGCTTCGTAATCTCGCCCGTAAAAGGCCCGTGCGACGCGCTTACGCTCAACATCTCATGTTCGGGCATGGGGGGCTCGCCTATGTCCAGGCAATCGAGCGAGCAGGCGCTCAAGACGCGGCTCAAGAGCGAAGCGGGCATTTCCGGATGACGCCGCGCCATATCCAGCAGGGCTCCGATGGCGGCGGGCTGCCTGAGCGCCCCAAGGCTCGTCACCGCCTGCGTGCGCACGATCGGCTCCGCGTCGTAGAGCGCTTCGAGCAGGAACGGCAGCGAGGCGATGGCCTCAATCTCGCCGAGGGAGCGAGCAGCGGCCGCGCGCTCGTAGGATTCGGGAGCCAACAGCAAGGACGCGCTCAGGCGCGCCACGAAGCCGTAGTCCTCCAGCGCTTCGCGGGCGCGACGGCGGCTCTCCAGGTCTGCATCGGGCGAATGTAGAATCTTGACCAGGGAATTTTCGACGGCGCGACGATCGTCGGGCGCGCGCGAGGCGAGCACGTCCATGCGGTGCGGCTGGCCCAACAATAGCTTGCCGACCTCCTGATCTACGCGGTACGCGCCGAACATGGCGGCGGGCGCTGGCACGAGCGAGCGCGTCTCGCCCCTGGCGTCGGTCGTCTCGACGGTCGCGCCCGTGGCCTTGGCCATACGCGCCGGAAGATCCGTGTTACGTCTGCCCCACCATTTTCGCTCGCCCTTGCGTCGCTGCTCTTTGCGCCGTTCCTGTGGTGCAACCGTGACGGTCGTCGCCACGGCTTGAGGCGTAGCGACGGCAAGCGCCGTTGTGGCTTCCGCCTTCTCTTCCTTACTCTCCAAGGCTTTTTGAGTCTTCTCTTCGGATGGGCCGGGGCGACGCAGGCGCATCACGAAGAGCGCTATGAGCCCGAGCGCCATGAGAATGGCGACGCTCGTACCGGAGAAGATGCTCGCCAGGAACCCTGGCTTATCTTCGGGCGACGGCGAAGGGCTGGCCGCCGGGTTGATCTTTGTTGCGCTATTGCCTGCGGCCGAATCCTCCTGCAAAGGCACCAGGACGGCGGGGCCTCTGGGAGCGTTGACGGGCTGCTGCACACTCGGCGCTGTGGGAGCGACGGGAGAAGCCGGAGCAACCGTCGCCGGAAATGTTTGCGAAGAGGAGGAGGAGGAGGAGGGCGCGGTGGCGGGAAGACTGGACGGCATCACGCGCGGGCTCGCACCCGTCCGGCTCTGAGCCATAGGGGGCTCGTATGTGGTATTGCGGCTCTCACGAGGCAGACGCGAAGGAGAGGTGGTGGTGGTGGCTGTGGAGCGGGCCGGGGCGGATGTTTCTTCGCGCTGCTCGACGGGATATTGCAGGGCCAGCTGTTCGTCCGTTCCTCTCTGTGATGTATCGATCTCGCCGTTGACGATCAGGTTGAGGCGGTTGAAGAGCGGCTGAACCGTCACGTTCGAGCCAGGTGTGACCGGGACGACGATCTCAAGCGAGCGCTCCAGCCTCCGAACCTTCACTCCCCTGGGCAACCGCTTGATCGGGCTGCGCCCGGCGTAGGGCAACGAAACGTGTAGACCTTCGCCGTCCTGCCATGTCTGCGAGCGCGTCAAAGCGCCGTCGGCCATCACGGACACGACCGTGCCATTTCGTGTCGGTCGCGCATTTATCTCCGTGATGTTGAGCGGCGCGCCGTTGGCCTTCTGCGCCTGAGCCTTGTCGGAGGGCTTGAGGGCCAGAAGCGCCAGCATCAGCGTCAGCGATGACGCGCGGGCGACGCGGCCCGTGTTGCTGATAATGTTAGACATCGGTTTGTGCTCGGACGAGGGCGTTGACGGCAAAGTATTACTCATGGTTGTAATCAGGAGCAGTCTATTTAGGGGGTTGGCCGCGCGGGGCGCGCGCTTTGTGGATCGGAGCGCGCGCCGCACGGCGGGGAGTTAAAAGCTAAAGCTTGAGACTTCTTTGCGTGTCTGCTTTGGCATGGACTGAAAGGAGAGGGCGACCCGAGAGCAATTGCCTGTGCGGCGCTTACTGCTCGTCGCTGAATTTGTAGCCGATCCCCCAAACAGTCAAAACCATTTGCGGGTTTTCGGGATTATCCTCGATCTTGGCCCGCAGGCGATTGATATGGGAATCAATCGTGCGGTCATAGCCTTCGTAGGAGTAGTCCCAAATCTTTTCAAGAAGATACTTGCGTGGAAAGACCCTTCCGGGGTTCGATGCGAAGAGCCGTAACAGATCGAATTCCTTGGGGGTCAGCTCAACTTGACGGTCGCCGACCGTCACTTCGCGCTTCGACGGCTCGATCCGAAGCTTGCCGCGAACTATGGGCGCTTCGTCGCCTGTGCCCTCTGGCGCGACCGCAGTGCGAGAGCGACGAAGCACGGACTTAATGCGCGCTTCCAGCTCGCGCAGCGAGAAAGGCTTGGTGATGTAATCATCCGCGCCCATCTCAAGCCCCAACACCTTGTCAACCACGTCGTCCTTTGCCGTCAGCATCAGGATGGGGATGTATGCAGCCTTCTCCCTCAGCTCACGACAAACTGCCAGACCGTCCATCTTCGGCAGCATGAGGTCTAGGACGACCACGTCCGGGTGATCGTTAAGGGCCGCCTGAACGCCCGCCAACCCGTCCTCGGCCGTCTTAACGCTGTAACCGACGCGTGAAAAATGCTCGTTGATCATCGTCGAGATATTCTCGTCGTCTTCGACGACGAGCAGGCTGGTTTTACGCTCGCCCGACGTGGACGTACTATTGCTGTCGTTATCCCGCGATTTGGCTTTGTCGGCAGCAGTTATCATCGGCGGTTTTCTTGTGTGCGAACAACGAACAGGACGTTCGCGCGTGACGCGCCGGAATGGGGGGGCACGCCTCTATAAAAGACTATAGCAGGACGCGACTGTTAAACTCAAGCATTAAGTTGAAAATATTGTGCTTACGCGGCAGCCGCCCCGAAGCGGCCGTGCGGGGAGCGCTACAGAGTTTGCCACACTCGGCCCGTCGATTGAATACGCAAAGCGCAAGGGGGCGGAGTCCCTCGCCGCTCACAAAATCTTGACAAAGCGGCGTGGGCGCGAGCACAATCCCCGCTCGCCGCTTTCAGGCCGTAGACGCTCTTCCTAATTCTCAACCGAAACGAGTCAAAGCCCCTATGGCGGGTACTGTTCCCGTGCTGGAAACATCTTTATCAGGTCTGGAGCTCATACGGCGAGGCAAGGTGCGCGATGTTTACGCCCTAGGGGACGAGCACCTGTTGATCGTCGCGACCGACCGCATCTCCGCCTTTGACTGCGTGCTGCCGACGCCGATCGAGCGTAAAGGCGAGGTGCTGACGGCGCTCTCGCGCTTCTGGTTCGAGCGGCTTGAGGTGATCGTAGAAAATCACCTGGTGACGACCTCGGTCGAGGAGATGCCGTTGGCGGCGAGGCATCAGGCCGCCCCGCTCGGCGGCCGCTCCATGCTCGTGCGGCGCACAGAGGTCTTTCCGGTTGAGTGCGTGGTGCGCGGCTACTTGTCCGGCTCCGGCTGGAAGGATTACCTGCGCACGGGCGAGGTATGCGGACATCGTTTGCCGCAGGGCTTGCGCGAAAGCGAGCAACTGCGCGAGCCCATCTTCACGCCCGCCACCAAAGCCGAAGAGGGGCACGACGAGAATATAAGTGAGTCGCGCATGGACGACATTGTGGGCGCGGACGTGACACGCTTTCTGCGCGATACGTCGCTCAGGCTCTACACGGAGGCGAGCGCTTACGCGCGCGGTCGCGGCATCATCATCGCCGATACTAAATTCGAGTTCGGGAGAGACGCGGACGGGCGCATTCTTCTCATCGACGAGGCGTTGACGCCGGACTCTTCGCGCTTCTGGCCCGCCGATAAATACGCGCCGGGAGGGCCGCAGCCCTCTTTCGACAAACAGTTCGTGCGCGACTATCTTGAGACGCTTTCGTGGGACAAACGACCGCCCGCGCCGCCGCTTCCGCCCGGCGTGGCTGCAGCGACCACGGCTCGTTACCTGGAAGCCTACCGGCTGCTCACCGGCAAAGAGCTATAGGATTTGTGGATTACATTTCCAATTAGTGGTTTAAGGTTAAGACGCAGAGAGAGAGTGTGTGTGTGCGTGCGCGTGGGCCTGACGGCCCGGAAAACCGATTATGACGGTCTTTGATTTTGTAGTGCTCGCGGTTGTGGGAGCTTCGGTTGTCGCGGGCGCGTTGCGTGGTCTGGTGCGCGCTCTGCTGACGGGAGCGGCGCTTCTGCTGGGCCTGCTCGTCGCCGCGCAGGGCTACGAGGTGGCGGGCTCTCTCTTGCGCGAGACAGGGGTGGTCGCTACGGCAGCGGCGGCAAACGCCTGTGGCTTTCTGTTGATCGTGGGCGGCGCGCTGCTCTGCGGCTTCATCGCCGGGCATTGGGTGGCGGGCGGTTTGCGCCGCGCCCGTTTGGAATGGTTGGACCGCACGCTCGGCGCTTCCTTCGGTCTCGTTCGCGGACTGGCCGTCTGCTCGATTCTGTACCTGGCTCTGACCGCTTTCCCGGTGCGACTGGACTCGGTCGCCGAGGCGCGCTCCGCGCCCGTTTTGGCCGAAGGCGCGCGGCTGCTCGCCACCTTCACGTCGAGAGACATTCGGACACGCTTTTTTGACGAGCATAGGGGTTGATTATCATATAAATCATCCGCCACCGGCGGAATCCGCCCGGAGAAGCCCTATGCAGATGCGCGCCCGCCTCGAAGCCCTGATAGACGATATGCTCGACGGCCAGATCATGCTTGACGAAGCGCTCGCCGAGTTCGAGAAGCTTTATATTCAAAAAGCGCTCGCCCGCCACAAGGAACACCTCTCTCGCACTGCGACTATACTGGGCATTCATCGCAATACGCTCTCCAAGCGCGTCGCCAACTACCGCACGCAGGAGCGCGCAGCAAATCGAACGTCCAAGCAGAATCGGGGCCGTAAGTCCTGATTCGGCGCGAAAATCCGCGTCCCTGGTCTCCACGTTTTTCCGCATCCATTCCCGCCGCTTTATCGAACAAAAGACTCGATGGCGACTATCGCTG
>DASQYE010000028.1:0-4444 GCA_035639355.1 Pyrinomonadaceae bacterium | reverse complement strand
TCTACGTGAATTACGGTCGTATCCAGAAACGGAATCCCGCTTTCGGGGGCATCCCTGAGAATCAGGGGCAGTTCCGTCCCGCCCAGGATAAGCCCTTGAATACGCTCTTGCTCCCTCAATCGCTCTACGATTGCGAGCAAGCGAGAGCGCGTTTCAGGCAGGATAATGCCCGCCACCAACTCGCTCATGTACTTGTCATGGATGTAGGCTTGCTCTTCCTCGCCGGGGATGATTATCTGAATCCCCGCCCTGGAAAATAGTTCCGCGTAGAAGCGCCCCTGCATGGTGAAACGCGTGCCGAAAAGGCCGACTCTTTTTAGCCCCAGGGCTTGAGCAGCCTCGGAAGTTGATTCGACGATGCTGATAAGTGGGATGGGAGAGCGACGGCGAATCTCTTCAAAAACGATGTGCGGCGTATTGGAGGCCAGCAGCCCGAAATGGGCCCCGGCCCGCGCAAGCTTACGCACCTCGCCGACCAGGTAATCGGTCACTTCGGCCAATTCATTCGCCCCGATCAAATCCAGCATCCTCTTCAGGTCGATGCTGTTGATGAGGATAGAGGGATAGCTTCCATCCCTCTTACGCTCGCGGTACGAGGCGATGATCTGGCGGTAATAGTCTACGCTAGACTCAGGGCCAATGCCGCCTATGATCCCTACGGTTTCCAAAACGCGACGCACTCTCCCGTAAAAGGAGCCTCCCCGACGGCACTGGCCGCACGCTTCAACGACGACGACAATAAAACTACTCTGTGTCGCCGGGCTTGTCCCACTCTTCTCGCGTGAGCAATTTGAGCGGTTCCAGATTCTTCTTCGCAAGCTCGGAGTTCAGGCCAGACAACTCTCTGGCCGTCCAGGCGTCGAAGTCCTTCACCACGTCGGCCAGCTCGCGTTCGAGCACCTGTGTACGCTCCACCTGTGTCTGCGACGGGCGTCCCTCGTAGAAGACGACGTTGCCGTAGAGGTCTGTCAGGTTCTCGCGCAGCCGCTCCTCGCCTGTGATCGCGCCGCCCTCCTTCGTGGCGACGATCTTGCGGCGAAGCTCGTCCACCTGCGCGGCGGCTGTTCGCAGGCGCTCTCGGAGCGGGTCATCGGCCGGAAGCCGCGCCGCACGTTCCTCAATCGCCAGTCGAAGCCTGTTTATACGCTCGACCGCAAACGTCATCTCGCCGAGCGCGTTGTAGAGCTTCATCGAAAGCTCAAGCTGCGCCTTGCGATCCTCCGGCGTGTGCTTCGCCCGCCGGTCGGCCACCACGGGCAACTGCGTGGTGTAAACCTGCTTGTCCTTCGTCATCTTCACGGTGTAGGTACCGGGCAGCACGCGCGGGCCAACGCTCGCGCCGAAGGCGGCGCTGGCCGCCGTCGGGACCTTGGGCGCTTTCAGGCGCATGGCCCACGTGACGCGGCTCAATCCGCGTCGCTTGCCGCTCGGAATCGTGCCCAGTAGCTTGCCGTCCGGCCCGAAGACCTCTATCTTCATGTCGCCGAAGATGTGACGCTTCTTCTGGTAATAGGTGATGACGGCCTCGTCGGGCGGATTGGGCCCTACGAACACGGCGTCGCCGTTGGCCCACCCGCCGCTCGCAGGGATGCGCTGCACGGCCGGCTGCGCCTGTATAAAGACGGCGTCTTTGGCGAGCGTTTCCGTCGTCAGCCCGCGCAGCGGCGTGATGTCATCGACGATCCAGATTCCGCGCCCGTGCGTGGCGATCACAAGGTCGTGGTCGCGCGGATGAATGGCCAGGTCGCGGACGGCCACGTTCGGCAGCTCGCCGCCCTTGTACTGCGCCCACTGCTTACCGCCGTCGAGCGATACCCAGAGCCCCATCTCAGTGCCTACGAAGAGAAGGTCTGTGTTGACGAGGTCTTCTTTGACGACGTGCGCGTAGCCGCGCACGGGGCTATCGGCGGCGACGAGCTGCGTCCAGGTCTTGCCGTAGTCTTTCGTCTTGTAGACATACGGGCGCATGTCGCCGAACGTGTGGTGGTCGAAGGTGGCGTAGAGCGTGCCCTCTTCAAAATGGCCCGCTTCGAGCGACGACACCCAGGCGTTCTTGGGCAATCCCTGGATGTTGGCGACGACGTTTGTCCAGGTCTTGCCGCCATCGCGTGTGATCTGCACGTTGCCGTCGTCGGTTCCGACCCAGATCAGGTTCGGGTTTTTGGGCGACTCTGCGATTGCATAGATGGTGGTGTGCATCTCGGCCGCTGAGTTATCCACGGTCACGCCGCCCGACTGTTCCTGCTTCTGCTTTTCGGGATCGTTCGTCGTCAGGTCGGGCGAAATGCGCTCCCACGTCTGGCCGTGATCGCGCGAGCGGAAAAGAAACTGCGCGCCGATGTAGATAGTGCCATTTCGCGTCGGGCTTAGATGAATCGGCGTGTTCCAGTTGTAGCGAAGCTTGCCCTCCTTGTACTCGGGCAGCGGCTTGATGTTGCGCGACTCATGCGTCTTGCGATTGATGCGCGAGATTTCGCCCCCCTGGTATTCGGCATAGATGTAGTCGGGGTCGGACGGGTCTGCGAACATCCAGAAACCGTCGCCGCCGTACATGTTCTCCCAGCGTTGGTTGGTGATGCCGCCCGGATATTGCGAATCGCCGACCCAAGAACTGTTGTCCTGCAACCCGCCGTAAACGCGGTAGGGCATATCCATGTCCACGCTGACGTGATAAAACTGCGAGACGGGCAGATTCTCCGCCTTCCACCAGCGATTGCCGCCGTCATAGGAGTACCATACGCCGCCGTCGTCGCCCGCGATCAGGTGATCCGTGTTGTTTGGGTTGATCCAGAGGTCGTGGTGGTCGCCGTGCGTCCCGCCCGAGATATTGCTAAAACTTCGGCCTCCGTCATTACTGAAGATCAGCGAGTAATCGGGCTTGTAAATCTTGTTCTCATTTACGGGATCGACGATCAGGTTGGCGAAGTAGAAAGGACGCCAGATCATGCTCCCGCTGCGGTCGCGGGCCGTCCACGTTTGGCCGCCGTCGTCCGAGCGATAGAGACCGTCCTTAGGCGTTACGGCCTCTATAAACGCATAGACCACGTTCGGTTTCGAGGGGGCGACGGTCACGGCCACGCGGCCCCAGGGCTTAGGGGGAAGCCCTTTCACGCTTTTTTCATCCAACTCGGTCCAGGACGCGCCCCCGTCCGTGCTCTTGAAAAGGCCGCTCCCGCTCGGCGCGTTGGGCCCCTCGCCGCCCGAGCGAAACGTCCAGCCCTTGCGCCGGAAGTCCCACATCCCCGCGTAGACCGTCTTCGGATTCTGCTCGTCCATAGACATCATGGAGCAGCCCGTCGAAGCGTTAGCGCCTTTCAAGACCTTGGCCCAGGTCTTTCCGCCGTCCGTGGTCTTGTAGACGCCGCGCTCGTCCGAGTCGCTCCACAGCTTGCCGGGCACGCACACGTAAGCCGTGTTCGTCGCCCCTGGGTCAACCAGAATCTTGGCGATACGCTCGGACTCCCTGAGCCCCACGTTCGTCCAGTTGTCGCCGCCGTCCGTGGACTTGTAGACGCCGTCGCCTATGGAAACGCTATTGCGCGTCCAAGACTCGCCCGTGCCTACCCAGATGGTCTTCGGATTCTTAGGATCGATCGTGACCGCGCCGATCGACTGCACGCCCTGCTTGTCGAAGACGGGCTTGAAGGTCGCGCCGCCGTTGACGGACTTCCACACGCCGCCGCTCGCCGTGCCGATGTAGACGGTGAGCCGCTGGCCTTCCTGCACGGCGTCTATGGCCGCGATGCGTCCGCTCATCGCCGCCGAGCCTATATTACGAGCGCCCAGGCCGGAGATAGTTTCGGAATCCACCTTCACTACGGAGGGCTGTGCCGACGTGGTCTGTGTGGTCTGTGCCACCAAGCTCGACGCGAGCGCAAAAGCGAGCGCCGCCGCCGAGAATCCGCGCATCCATTTTTTATTCATCGCTATCGAATCCCTTTCTCGTTGCTCGTGAATCTCTGTAGTTCCTTTACGGCTTGGTGGGCGGCTTGGCGTCCGGCTCTTCCTTCTTCGGCTGTGTCTCGGAAGCGTCGGGCGCTGCGTCGGGCTGCTTGGGCGTGGCCGCGCTCGCGGTCGGCCGCGAGAAGCGGCTGTCGTCCAGGGCCACGTTGGCCTCTATCTTCTCGTAAGTGACTTTCTGTTTATCCTGGCTGCCCTTCGCGTTGGTCTCTATAGAGTGCGGCAGATACCATCCTGCCACTTCCTTATAGTCTCCGAGTATCGTCTCGTATTCGCGCTCGGCCCCGCGTATCATTCTTTTGGTGTCGATCTTGATGGGGACGAAGTAGTCCGTGTCCATGTAGTAGTAGCGCGTGTCGCCGTTGGCGAGCGTCACCTTGAGCTTGTAGGCGTCCGTGCCCTCGACCGGCTCCATGCCGACGAACTCGACCTTGTTACCCTTCTGCTGGTAATTGACGAGCGGCCCGTCGAAATCGGCATCTTC
>DASQYE010000027.1:0-7508 GCA_035639355.1 Pyrinomonadaceae bacterium | reverse complement strand
CGGCAAGGGCAAAGGCTTTTCCGGTCTGGAAAATCCGCTCTTCTTCAAGCCCGCTACGGGGATGCTCTATGGCGACGCCAAGGACTCGCTCAACCGTCTCTTGCAGGCCGTCCAGCATGTATAAAAGGATGCGCCGTGGATTATCGGAAACAGTGGAATTAGAGTGGCATAGGATGAGACGCCCGCGCGCGCGCCAGCCCTTTCGCTCCCCGCCCGCCCCAAATCGGCCGCCGCGACTTGGCGAACGAGCTTAAATCAGTCATCATCAAAAACAACATAAGATAATAGAACGGAGTTTTAATGGCGGGCATTATGCGAGACGGTCGGAAATTCTTCGTCAGCTGGCTGCTGGCGGTCGCTCTTCTAGCGCCGCTTCCGGCCTCTTACGCGCAGACGGCGGCGCGCGAGAGCGCCAGGCGCGTGACGATTCCCGCTGCGGCGCGCGAGAGCGCCGAGCAGATCACGGCCAAGCAGTTGAAGGACTATCTGTACTTCGTCGCCTCGGACGAGATGGAGGGACGCGACACGCCCTCGCGGGGCCTGAACACGGTGGCGAAGTTCATCGCGATGAATCTTTCGCGCTGGGGATTGAAGCCGGCGGGTGACGACGGCACTTACTTTCAAAAGATTATCCTGCGTCGAGGCAAGCTCGATCCGGCCAGGACACAGGCCGAGATTAGCGGACGCAAATTCACTCTCGGCGAAGATTTCTATGCCGCTTTGAACACGGGGACGGCCAGCGGCCAGCTCGTTTACGTAGGGCACGGCTGGGTCATCAAGAATAAGAATATAGATGCCTATCGCGGGGTCAATATTAAGGGCAAGATCGTCGTCTTCTACGGCGGAGGACTACCCAAGGGCGCAAGCCTCACAGACCTGACCGGCAACCAGGGAACGGACTGGGACACGCCCTCGGAATACGCCTGGAAGCACGGCGCGAAGGGCGCGATCATCATCCCGGATTCCAGAGTCCTGACCACCTTGAGCGGCAGGCGGCAGATCATGCTCGAACAGCGCGGCCCATTTTCGGTGGCGAACTCCGCGCAGGCGGAAGCTCAAGCGCCGCCGGGGATGCCCATCATCACGGCCTCCGTCGGAATGGTAAGAACTCTCTTTCAGGGAGAGAAGGTAGACGGCGCGGCGATACTCAAGGGGCGGGAGTTGGGCGACGCGGGCGACTCCTTTGAATTGAGCCCAATAAAGCGCGCCAGCTTTACGGTCGCCAATACCTACGACGAGACCGAGACACAAAACGTACTGGGGATAGTCGAGGGCAGCGACCCCCTTCTCAAGAACGAGTACGTCGCCATTGGCGCGCATTACGACCACGTCGGCGTGCGCGGGGCGGCAAGCGTGGGCGATAAAATCTACAACGGCGCGGACGACGACGGGTCTGGCACGGTGGCGCTGCTGGCGATGGCCGAGGCGCTGTCGCACGCCGACCGGCCCCCCAAGCGCTCCGTTCTCTTCATCTGGCACACGGGCGAAGAGAAGGGACTCTGGGGCTCGCAGTATTTCACCGAAAAGCCTACGGTTCCGCTCGCCTCGATCATCACGGAGCTGAACATAGACATGATCGGCAGAAGCAAGCCGCCGGGCGACGCAAGCCCTGCGAACCGCGCTCTCTCAGGCCCGGACGAGATTTACGTCATCGGCTCGAAGATGATGAGCACGGAGCTGGGCCAGTTGAGCGAGGCCGTCAACAGCTCTTATCTCAACCTCTCTTTCAATTATCTATACGACAATCCGAACGACCCGAACCGCTTCTTCTTCCGCTCTGACCACTTCAACTACGCGCGCAAGGGCATTCCCATCATCTTCTACTTCGACGGCGAGCACGAGGACTACCACAAGCCGGGCGATTCGCCCGACAAGATCGATTATCAGAAGATGGAGAAAGTCGCGCGCACCATCTACGTCACGATGTTGGAGCTGGCCAACGCCAAAACGCGCCCGCGCGTGGACAAGCCGCTCTCGCCGGAAGTGATTAAGAACAGCGGCTTCTAAGCGGGTAGCGTGTAGAAAAACCCCGCGAAGGGCAAAAGAATATAGCCTATGGCTTGCGCCGTGGGCTATATTCTTTTGCCCCTCGCGGGGCTTCTTCTTCCCTTCATCTCCACTCGCCGAATCGCTCGCGCGCCGTTTCGCGTCGCGCGTTGAAGCGATTGCGTATCACTATTAATTGTTCGCGGCGGTATTCAAACATCCAGCCGACGAGCGCCAGCAGCGCGCCCACCGTCACCAGGTAAATCTTTAAGGGGACTTGCAGCCAGTCCACGCTCGTCAGGGCGAGCGCCGTAAGCTCAACGAGGAGCGTGACGGCTCCCACCAGAACCGGCGCACGCAATCTTCCCAACATGCCGAACAAGAGCAGCCCAAGTGATGCGCAGAGCGTCGCCAGGTCGCGCGAGGGCGCAGGCAGGTCAAGCAGCAGCCGGAATTGAAGCGCGCGGAGCAGGAGCGGCCCCGCCAGAAGAATACTGCCCGCCCAGAAGAGCAGGCTCGCATCCGATTCATAATCATTCCACTCGCGCCGGAACGAGACGTAGGCGACCGCGATCAGCAGGAGGGCGACGGGCGAAGTGTAGATTTCGACATCGACCAGCGGCTCAAAGCCGCTGCGAAGACAGGCGAGCGCATAAGCGATGACGCTCAAATACAGCCCCGCGCGAAAGAAGCGCACGCGCTCCAGCCCCTTTGAGATCATGCTGACGACCATTGAGACGAGCGCCAGCGCCCCCATCGCTACGGACGGCGCAAGCAGCGACAAATCTCCCGCTTGCAGATGGGGCATCGACTGTAAAAGGGCCGCCACGAAGGCGAGCGCCATCGCCGCCACCGCCGCACGGCCCACAGGCACGGCAAGCCACGCCGCCCCCTCGCGCGTGCGCGCGTAACCGGCCGCCATGAAAAAGAGCGGGACCGGAACCAGCGCAACGAGGGCTGCGAACCAACGTTCGTCCGTACCGAGCGCCACGAGAAGCGTAATAAAGAAGGCGAGCGCGTGCGTCGCCGCAAAGTACACGAGCCCATCCTCACGCCTCAGTGCGGCGCGCTCGCCCCAGTAAACGAGCGCGAGCGCGAGCACCCACGCCGCGCCGAACCCGCCCCGTTCAAAGAGCGCGAGCGACGTGGAAAACCACAGCAGCGAGCATGAGATGACGGCCCCGTCCATCATAAGACCAACAGTCGCATGGGGCGACCTGCCGTCGCTGCCGTCTTGAGCTTGAGGCTGAAGGGGCGGAAACCAATGGGCCGCCGCTTGGCGCAGGGCGAAGGCCGCGCAGATCACTACGCCCGCAATGGGCCAGGCGCGAGGCCAGACGCCCGCGCGCTGTAAGGCGTCGAACGACGATGCGACGATGACGACGGCGGCAAAAGAGGCCACGCTTGCGCCGAAAGCGGAACGCTCACGCGCGGCGCGCAACGTGCCGTAAAAGAAGGCCGCGAAGAGCGCGCAGAACACGGCGGCGCGCGGCACGAAGGGTCTTTCTTCCACCAGGTACAGAGCGAGGGCGACAAGGCTCGCCCACAACAGAAGCAGAAAGAGTTCCGCGTCCGCGGTTCGCGCCAACGGCGCTGAGAGCTGAGCCTCGCGCCGACGGCCGCGCGCGGCCATAGCGACCGCGTACAGAATGATGGGCCAACTCGCGCAGAGCGCCGTGAAGAGCGTTACGGAATTGATCGATGCGCTCAAGAGGGCGACGAGGAATGCGGTCGAGGCTAAGGTGGCTGCGGCGTACCCGAAGGCGTTCTGCGCTGCCCGGTCGCAGAGTCGCGGCGCGCTCAGGGCCGCAAACGAACAGGCCAGCAAGGCAAAGCCCGCGCCGTGCATGAAAGTGAAAGCCTCAGCGCCGAGCAGCGCTGCGAAAGCAACCGGCACCAGCATCGCGCAGACGATCGTGCTTGACAGGTAGAGCGCCCTGACCAACTTCAAATCCTGCGCGACACGCGCCGAGAGAGAGACCAGGAGCGCCGTCACTGCGAGCGCTGCGATCTGCGCCGCAGCCCTCAGGCGGAGCCCGTCCATAGTCAGAAATTGAGTCCAGAAGAGAGCGAGCGCCGCGAGCGTGTAGAAGGTGACGCGCCGCCTCGCGTCAATATAGCGGCCCGTGAACCATGCTATATAGGCGATGCCCGTGAACAAGACCATCGCCATACTCGAATCGTAACCGCGCGCGCGCAGCCTGAATATTCCATCGTAAAGAGAGAGCGATGGGCCAAGACGCAGCGGCATGTAAACGAGCGCGCACAAAAGAGCGCCGACGAGCGCCGCGCCGACGAGCGGCCCGCCCCACAGCTCATAACTCCAAAGCCCGCCAGCCGTCGCGCCCGCGCCCTTTCCTGCCTGCGCTTCGTCCTCGTCAGCTCGTTCGTCCTCGTCCGCCGGTTCGGCCGCTTCGCCCGCCGCCGAACTTTTGGGAAACAGGCGCGAGATATGAAGAAAGACGAGCGATGCGACTATGAGGACGAGCGCGTAAAGGCCCGGCGCATCGCGCTCCGAAACGTAGACGAGCGCCCAGCCGGTGGCCACGCTGGCCGCGCACGCCAGGTACACGTAAAGCTTCTCGCCGAGGAGCGCCGCCGTGTGCGCGTAAAGCAGAGCGCAGAAGGCGCACACGACCCACGCGCGCCCGCGATTTTCGATCAGACCGGAGCGAACCAGGAACCAGAAATTGACTGGAACGAGCAAGGAACCCGTCAGCGTCAGCGCGCGGCCCGTGAGTCTCTGCCGCGTGCGCAGAATCGTGTACCAGCCGGAGGCCGTCAAACCGACCGTTCCGGCCATCAGAAGCCCGGCCTGGACAATCGGCTCCTGAAGCTTTAGATAGAGAACGTCGCGCAGCCAGATGACGATGCCGACGACGAACATCGCCGCGCCCGTGTAGAGAAGCAACCGGAGCGTGTAGGGCTCGGCCAGAGTTTCCAGGAGCGCGCGACGCGGTCTTGAAGCTTGAGGTCTCGAAAACTGCGGCGGCGGAATGGGCGGCGGCTGAGTTGACGACCGCGAAGGCGTAAACGGCATGGATGGCGGCTGACCGTCGGGCCCAACGGCCGAAGAGGCGTTCGCCGCTCGCCTCACGTCGGCAGGCCGGGGTAACTCTCTTTCCGCCCTTTCGGCGTCGCTCGCTTCCAGAACGGGCGAGATGGATTTACCCGCCTCCGCGTTTGAAGCGAGCAGCGCGCGAAGCTCATCGCGGCGTCGTTCGTAGTCTCGACTGAGCGCTGCGGCCTCCGCGTGGCTGATCGCGCCCTCGGCCCGCCAGCGCTCCAACTCCGACAAGAGGTACAGGACGGCGCGCAGCTCCGCCGCGCTCGCCTCCTCCGTCCGTGTCCCGCACTCGGAGCAAAAGGCCGAGTCGGGACTAAGCGCCGCGCGACAGATCGGGCACTCGTTGCCACCCGTTGGAACGTCAGGGAATTGCATAAGACCAGTTGCGCCGTTCAATCACGATCGAGCGCCTTCGAGGCCGTGAGACGGCGATATGCTTCCGAGCGGCTGAGGCCGAGTTCGCGCGCCGTGCGCTTGAGCGCGTCGCGCGCACTCAAGCCCTCTCGTTCGAGCGACCGGACGCGCTCCGCCACATCCTCTGCCGAACTCTTAGCGGTCGTCGCTTCGCCGATCACGCTGCGGTCTATCAAGAGCACCATCTCGCCGCGCGCCAAGTCGTCTGCGGCAAAACGCTCGGCCAGTTCCGACAACCGACCGCGCAGAATCTCCTCGTGAATCTTGGTTATCTCGCGGACGACCACGGCCTCGCGCTCGCCCAAGACCTCGCGCGCGTCCGAGAGCGCCTCGCGGATGCGGTGCGGAGTCTCATAAAAGATGAGCGTCGAGGCCAGGGAGCGAAGCTGCATCAGGCGCGCGCGCCGCTGTGTGGAACGCGCGGGCAAAAAGCCGCCGAAGAAGAACTGGTCAGTCGGCAGCCCCGACACGACCAGCGCCGCGACGAAAGCCGTCGGCCCCGGCACGGGAACGATGCGCCCGCCGCGCGCCGCCCTCTCCTGCACGAGTCGAAAGCCAGGGTCGTTGATGCCCGGAGTGCCCGCATCCGATACGATCGCCACGTCGCTTCCAGCCTCTATCATCTCGCCAAGCTCGCTCGCGCGCGTCTGCTCGTTGTGTTCGTGATAGCTGACGAGCTTCGACTTGATGCCGTAGTGATCCAGTAGTACGCGCGTGCGCCGCGTATCTTCGCAGGCGACGACCGCCACGGACGCGAGCACGCGCAGCGCGCGATGCGTTATGTCTTCGAGATTGCCTATGGGCGTCGCTACCAGGTAGAGCGTGCCTGCCATAGACACATTTTCACATCAAGAGGCGTAAAAAGCGAAAGCTCTACTGACTTCGGCGTCGAAGTCAGTAGAGCTTTCACGGTCAACAGGCCCGAACCTGTTATCCCGAAATCTCAGTACGGGAACCTTCTGAGGATGTCGCCGATGCGGCTTCTGTTCTGCTGCTGACGCCGACGCCGCTCCTCTTCGCGGCGACGCTGTTCCTCACGGCGGCGATAGTCGTCATCGTTACCATAGTAACCGTCGTTGCGGCCGTAGTAACCGTCGTTACCATAGTACCCGCCGTTGTAACCACTGTTGCCGTAAGCGCTGGCGATCACGCGCAAGTCCTGGCGAATCTGCGCCCAGTCGGACACGACGCGCCCGTCAAGACGGTTACGAGACATAAAGTTGTCAATGCGTGAGCCGATCTGTAGAAGGCGCTGGGCTTCGCCCGCGCTGCGGTTAAGATCGCGCCCGTCGTCAAAGCGGTCTTCCAAGCGGTTCGCCGCCTGCTCGAACTCACGGGCTACATCGTTGATGCGGTCTTCGCGGCGAGTATCGTCGTAGCGGCTATGGTCTAAGGCGCTGTCCAGATGATCCCTGAAATCGTCGCTGCGATCTTTGACGCGCCTGATGCTGTCGCGCAAGCCGCGATTGTTGTAGCCGTAGCGGCCATAGTCGCCGTTGTCGCGGCGGTCGCGGCGATAATCACGGTCGCGCCCGTAATCGCGGTTACGGTTCCACGGGTCGTAAGAGCCTTGAGCCGAAGCCAGGATGGGAAGACATAGGGCGACGAGGGCGGCTGCAAGGATAGTCGGAATAATTCTGCGTCGGTCGGTCATCGTTTGATCTCCTCACGAAATTTCATGGAGGCAGCCGAGCTTCAAATACATAGCGAGGCCGGTCTCGCCCGGTCAGTCCTCTCCACCTGAAAAACGCGATGGCAAGATTTATGCCGCACGCTTCGGGAGGGAGGAAAGCTATAAAAGCGCACGATTTTCGGGGGCACGGGCCTGTTAAAATGGCGGAATGCGGCCAGGTCTAAAGGCGGCCGGGCCCACGGGGCCGTTCCAAAACGTGCAGCGCGTATCGCATATCGTCAGGAACCGGGAGGCCCCCCGAAGGGCCGGCTCTACTTTTCGCTCAGAAATTTGGACAGGTGTTGATGGACGCGGGCCTCCGACAGTAGCGTGCGCTCTCCGCTCTTTTCGAGCACGTACCAGGCGGGC
>DASQYE010000026.1:0-3210 GCA_035639355.1 Pyrinomonadaceae bacterium | reverse complement strand
ATAATAAACGTCAGTATCTTGATCGTAATGTGCGCTCCTTTATGAAGCGGAGAGAGTTGGTGCGGCAAATAAAATCATGCGCTTGTGCGGACTGTGGGATTCAATATCCTTTCTATGTAATGGACTTCGACCATAGGGAAGGAGAAACTAAAGAATACGAACTAAACCGCATTGATCGGATGACAACACGGGCGCTTTTGCGTGAGATTGGAAAGTGTGATGTTGTTTGCGCAAATTGCCATAGGATAAGAACCTACAAACGTAGAATCGAACACGCAGGAGAGGATGTTCGCTCCAGCTAACATCAAGTAGCACGTTCGAGTCGTGCCGGGTGCATTATTAAAATAGAGCGATTGCGGGCAGCC
Organism: Pyrinomonadaceae bacterium; assembly: GCA_035639355.1. GTDB lineage: Bacteria > Acidobacteriota > Blastocatellia > Pyrinomonadales > Pyrinomonadaceae > DASQYE01. The sequence goes on along the minus strand of DASQYE010000026.1, from coordinate 2,845 downwards.
TTCGGGCCGCCCGTTTCTGCTTTATATGCCTGGTAGTTTGCCGGGCCTCGAAAGTGCGCGACCGTCAAGCGGAAAAGCATGTTTCCAATCAAGCCGGAGAGCGTCTACTTATCTGCTAGAATATTCCGGCATGATCGGATTTGCCATTAAATGTCGTAGGCTTCCATTTATGCCGCGCCGAACAAATCATTGCACACGACCCACAATCAGCATGGAGGCCATTCGCAAGGTCGAAGGCATCTCTAATCGATTGCTCGCCGGTCAATTCGGGCGTCAGGCGTCTCGCTACAATGAATACGACAGAACCTGAAACTCGCCCTATCGGCATCACTGCCCTTAGCATATTTTTCCTGTTTGGCGCGACCATGAGTTTCATATCTTTCGTGTCGCTGCTCTTTCCGGGAAGTTTTCTTGAGCCGATGTGGCGTCTCAATCCGCGAGCGCGAGAAGGCTTTGCAGCTATAGGCGTGTGGGCAATTGTGCTGATGTGCACAGTCTGCGCGGCTTGTGCCGCAGCAGCAGTGGGTCTGTGGCGCGGCGCACTATGGGGATACTGGCTCGCTGTCATTCTACTGATAGTCAATCTATCGGGCGACATTGCCAACGTGCTTCTGGGAACAGAGCCCAGAGCAGTGGTCGGCGTGCCCATCGTTTTAGCGATATTGATATTTCTGATGAGTAGACGAGTGAGGCACTTCTTCAGAAAGCGGTCAGGCGTCTGGGCCCGGTCATCCGATTCTGATATTGACTGCGAATAGTTGGACTACAACTCTTTTGACGGATAATGCGGGCCAGTGCTTGACTTTCTCTCCCATTCCGGGCATTAATCATCGCGCTGTATCCTCGTTATAACTTTGTTAGCATCTGAAATCCCCTAAAAACGGAGGAAAATATGCCGAAGCCGATTATACCTGGCCCACCGACCATGCCTGACATGAAGAACATGCTCGCCTATACGATCCAGGGTAGCATCGCTAACAGTTTCACACCCATGATCGTTGTCGGGCAAGGTGCGTCGAAAGTCACCTTCAGCCCGAAGCAGTCCCAGAACGATAGCTACTGGTTTGCTATCCTGGATCGGACAGACCCGAAGAAGCTGGTCAAGGACTTTGTCGTGCCCGGACAGAACAATACAACGGTTCCCGCCGGTCTGGAAGCTTACATGTCCAATCCGCAGTATCTTTACGCGCTCGTGACGCAAGCTCTCAGTACGCTGCACGTGCCGCAGGGAGCCCTTTATGATTTTCTGAAGAAATACGGTGCGGGTCGCGAGATGCAGCGGTTGGAGCAGGTCTACACGTCGCTCAATTGCGGCACTTTCGGTCATGTGAGCTATATCCTTACGGGACAGGGCGACCCTCGGAATAATCCGAATTTTCCGCCGCCGCCCACTTATGAGATTGGCTCGATCGACGATATACCGGTACTGACGATGTCGCTGATGCCATTAGCCAGCGGGCCGCCTTACTCTATCTGCGACAGCAGCATGTTTTAGCTCGTCAGTATTTCCGGCCGAGCACGAGGCCGCTCCCGATAAGTCTACAAGCAGGAAGCAACATATAATTTACGGACGAGCCTATAGGGCGCGCGCGCGTGCGAATACGTGTGAGAGCGATTGGCCCGGACGCTAGGGCATTCGCGCGTCAGCGCTAGACGGGGCTGTTAAATTCCACCGGGAACATGCGCGCGGGCACAGCTTAGGCTCCACGCGTCGGCGTGGAAAGCATAGCCGCGTCGCGCCGGCGATAAGCAGCGGCGCGCTGTCGATAAGCGATTGCCGGAGGTGACTCATGACCGAGGCATGGAAGTTTCGCAGCGGCACGCTGGATCGGGCGATCTTCAACGGCGTCGTCTTATACAACGAGTACGAGCTGCCTTCAAGCTTCGAGCCGGGCGATATCGTCCTTGATGTCGGGGCGCACATAGGGTCGTTCGCTCATGCCGCTGTGGCCAGAGGATGCGAGAACGTCTACGCGATAGAAGCCGATCGCTTGAATTGCGAGATCGCGGCGGAAAACTTGCGGCCATATATCAAGCGGGGCTTCGTAGAGCTTGTCAGGGGCGCTGTGTGGCGGTCGGATCAGAACACGGACGAGCTATACCTTGACGGTTATCAACCGTTTCCGGCTTCCTACGTGGGCATGGAGGGAATCATCAACACGGGCAGCGGCTCTGTAATGTGGGGAGGCCGGGAGCCAGTCCCGAAGATTGCGTTTGATGAGATCGTAGACCTTGTGACGAATCGCGGAGAGAAGCGTGTCAGGCTGCTCAAGCTGGATTGCGAGGGCGCTGAATGGCCCATTTTGCTGACTTCGCGGCGGCTCGACCTGATAGACGAAATCTGCGGCGAGTTTCACGAGATAGGCGGCGAGTTTCACGAGATAAGCGAGAATCGCCCCTCGCAAGCACCCATCTTTCGCGGCGAAGGCGAGGCGAACTTTGAAGGCGAGGCGAAGTTTACCGTCGAGGGGCTGGTCAGTTACCTTGGCGATGCGGGTTTCGCCGTCAGGTATCGCAGGCACATGCGGCCCACGGGCGCGATGGAAGGGCTGGGATTGTTCTTCGCATCGCGGGGCGCGCGGCCTCTACACGAAGCATCCGGCAAGGCATGACGCGCGCAGGGTGGCGCTGACAAAAGAAGAGAGCCAGAGCAATGAGCCGTTCCCGCCCCCCGTTCAAAATCGTAGCCATAGGCTTCAACATCTACGGCACGGGTTTGACCAGGGCTATGCATAGCGTCATGCGTCCCCTGGCCGACCATCACGAAATTCACTATCTGGGTATAGGCTACTCCGGCGAAATTATACGTGATCGCGACCTGACAATTTATCCGACCAATCCGAAG
>DASQYE010000025.1:0-4221 GCA_035639355.1 Pyrinomonadaceae bacterium | reverse complement strand
ATTGAAATCCTCTTCGAGTATGTGGCGCGGCAGCACAGAGAGGTTCGACAGATAGTTTTCGGGCGCGGCGACCGGCTCGGGAAAGATCAGGCGAAGGTGTCGCGCGTCCTGGACGGCGACCTCTATCGGGCGGCCGTCGATGGTCATCGCGTCGCGAAAGATCGGAGAAGCAGTCCGCTCGTCGTAGATGGCGCGGAAGCTAAACACGACATCGTCCGCCGTCAAGGGGTGGCCGTCGGAGAAGAGCAGGCCATCGCGCAAGGTCACGTCGAGGGTTCGCTCGTCGCCCGCCCACTGCCAGCTTTCGGCCAGCGCCGGCACGTAGCGCTGCCCGTCGTGGTCGAACTCCGCGAGGCGACCTCCCATCAGGTAGAGCGCGACGACGAGCGTATCCACGTCCGAGGCCATCACGTAGTTGAAGGTCTTCGGGGGCGTCGTCACGCGGTAGCTGAGCGATCCGCCGCGTGTGCCCACGACGCGCTCGCGCGGCGGCGTCGGCGCTGCCGTCTGCTGCTGCGGCGGCGCGCCCGGCTGGTTCTTGTCGAGACAGCCGCCGGCCAAAGCGGCTGCCAGCAGCGCGATGAGTAAAAACGTTCGGCCTGGTGTCCGGTATCTCATTCTTTTATGCGGGTGCTTGCGGGGGAAGCCAGATCAAATCCGATTTTCAGCATCAGCGAGCGATGCGGATTCAATCACGTAAACGGGCGGATGTCCAGAGCCGGGGGCTCCGGTCGTCCCTTGTCTAGGCCCGGCGATAGATGTTAGATAAGCTCTCGCTTGCACGGCCGAGAGACTTTTGCCACGGCCCTGGATGAAGCGGCCGATTTTGACGGCTGACAGATACGGATAATGCTGAAACTGATCTTGGGGAGATTGCTGCAAGGGCTGGTCGTTTTGCTTGTAGTCTCGGCGCTGACGTTTACGCTGCTGGCGAGCGCCGGTGGTGACGCGTTGACGGCGCTTGAGAGCGACCCGCTCGTCTCTGCGCAGTCCATGAGCGAGCTGCGCCGCGCCTACGGCCTGGACCAACCGCTGCACGTTCGCTACCTGCGCTGGGCGGGCGACGTGGCGCGCGGCCGTATGGGCCAATCCTTCTTCTACCGAGCGCCCGTCGAAAGCATCATTCGTTCGAGACTCGCCAATACGCTTACGCTCTCGGCGCTCGCGCTCGTTTTCGCCTGGGCCTGTGCGCTCTCGCTGGGCGCTCTCTCGGCGCGGCGCGCAGGCTCCTGGGCCGATCACCTTTGCTCGGCCGTGATACTGCTCTCGGCATCAACGCCGCGCATCGTGCTGGCGCTCGCGGCGCTCGCCTTCGCCGTCCGCACCTCGCTCTTTACGGTCGGGCCGGCGACAGCGGCGGGCGCGAGCACCAGCCTTTCGCCCGCGCGCGTGCTCCTGCCGGCGGTTGTGCTTTGCGTTCCGCTCATCGCGCTCTTTCTGGCGCAGGTGCGCGATGGCCTGGGCGCGGCGCTCGGCGAAGATTTCGTTCAGGTGGCGCGCGCAAAGGGATTGGCGGAAAGAGCCGTTATCTTCAGGCACGCGCTGCGGGCGGCGCTGAATCCACTGATTACGATCTTCGGCTACTCGCTGGGCGGCGTCGTGAGCGGTTCCGTGATCGTCGAGACGGTGCTCGGCTGGCCCGGCCTGGGCCAACTGAGCGTCGTCGCCGTGCGCAATCGAGACGTACCGTTGTTGATGGGAGTAGTGCTGGTGACGGCGACCGCCGTCCTGATAGGCAATCTGATCGCGGACATACTGCTGCGCCTGAACGATCCGCGCCTGCGCGATACGGACGAAGCCGCGACCGTGAAAGCGGCCGGCGCTGCCAGCTCCGCCGCGCCCGCCCCCTGATGCGTCGCATGATGAAGGCTGATATTCGAAAGACTGAAGCGGCGGCCGACGATTTGCCCGTGGAAGAGTCGCGCGAGAAGAAACCCCTGGCGCGCCTGGCGCAAGGAGGGCGCGCATTGCGACGCCGGGCCGGGTTTTACGCCGGGCTGTTCATCGTCTGTATGTTCTACGGGATGGCTATCTTTGCCGGGACGCTCGCGCCTTATGATTACCGCGCGCAATCGCGGCGGGAACCGCTTGCGCCGCCGACCGTGATTCGCTTCCGCGATGCGGAGGGGCGCTGGCACATGCGCCCTTTCATCTATGCGCGACGACTGGTCGATCCGCTCGCGCGTCGCTACGAGGAACAGACGGGGCGCGCCTATGCGATCGAGCTGTTCACGCGCGGCCATCCGTACAGGCTTTTCGGAGTGTGGCCCACTGACCTGCATCTTTTCGGCGTGCGGGACGGCGGGGAGGCTGGCGCGCCGCGCATCAACCTGCTGGGGACGGACGCTCTGGGCCGAGACAGGTGGTCGCGCCTGCTGATCGCTTCGCGCTTCTCGCTGTTCGTCGGCCCGGCGGGGACGCTCGCCGCCTCCGCGCTCGGTGTTCTACTCGGCTGCATCGCGGGTTATGCGCGACGCTCGGCGGGCGCGGTGCTGATGCGCGCGGCCGATGTCATGATGGCGCTCCCCGTCCTGGTCTTGATACTGGCGGCGCGGGCGGCATTCCCCCTGGAATTGCCGCCGGCGCGCGCCGCTCTGCTCTTGATCTTGATCTTCCTGGCGGTCGGCTGGGCCGAGATGGCTCGATTGACGCGCGGCCTCGTGATCGCTTTGCGCAGGCGAGAGTTCGTGCTCGCGGCCGAGAGCATGGGGCTTTCGCAAACGCGCATCCTTTTCCGTCACATCCTGCCGAACGCGAGCCCGGCGCTCGTAGTGCAAGTGACGCTGATGCTGCCAGCCTTTCTGCTGGCCGAGACGGCGCTCTCTTTCCTGGGCGTCGGCCTACAGGAGCCCGAGGCGAGCTGGGGCAGCATGCTGGCGGCGGCGGCCGACCCGTCGCTTCTGGAAGAGCACGCCTTCGTGCTGCTCAGTCCGGCCTTCGCCATCTTTCTGTTCGTGCTCGGCGCGCGACTCCTCAGCGACGGGCTCAAACCGAAGAGCGCGGGATGAGTTCCCGGCCCGGTAAAGAGTCCGCTCCGGGGCCGTCATAGAACAGTACACCGACCTGAGAGGCGGGGTTTCCAGCCCTGCTGTCCGGCGACTTGAAGCCGGCGGCAAAAGGCTTTCATCCGGCCTCAAGTTTTCCTCAACCGCCCGTAGAGATTTCGTCAAGCTCAAAAGCAGCCGGTTTTCCTAGGAAAATCGGCTGCTTTCATCTTTCCCCGCCGCCTCAAGTTTTTCTCAATTCCCACGGGCTATTTTGCCCGTGTCAGTTACGAGTCAGAGACCTCGCCACTTAGAGCAAACCGAAAATTGAGAAACTGCACATAGTCAGACCGAACCGGAGACCGATGAAGATGATTAGAAGAATTGCTACCACATTAATCGCTATATTGATGATCTGCTTCGCCCTTGGCGCAGCCGCTTCGGCCGCAACGCTGAGCCCGACGCTTCAATCGCAGCTCAGCCGGCTGAGCGACCAACAGAGCGTGGGGACGGTTATCGTCACATTCAAAACAAGCGGCGGCGGCCTTAAAGCCTCGCATCTGGATGTGCTGCGCGGCGTCGGGATAAGCCGGGGCTACATGCTGCAAAATCTAGGGATGGTTGCGGCTCCGGCAACCGCCGGGCAGGTACGACGGCTTGCCGCCGACAACGCCATTCGCTCCATCTGGTCGAACGACAAGCTCTACTACTTCGACAACCAGGCGCGCACGCTCGTCGGGATTGATAAGCTGCGCGCCGACATCAATATCAGCAAAACATACAACGGCGGCTTCCCCGTCACGGGCAAGGGCAATTTCGCAGTCGTCATCAACGACTCTGGCATCGACGCCACGCACAAGGACTTGCTGTTGGGCGAGCACGTCGTCCAGAACGTTCAAATCCTGAGCGACAAATCTACGGGCACGACCTGTACGGATCAGACGGGCTGCATCGTAGGCGATGGCTTCACGCCTCTTCTCTTTGCCGAAAACGTACCGAATACCGACACGCACGTCGGTCACGGCACACACTGCGCCGGCATAGTGGGCGGTTCGGGCGTGCAGTCGGGCGGGCTCTATTCAGGCGTCGCGCCCGGCGCGAAGCTGATCGGCACGGGCTCCGGAGCGGGGCTTTTCATTCTCAACGCCCTCGGCGGATACGACTGGAGCATAGGCAACCAGTGGAAGTACAACATTCGCGTTATCTCGAACTCCTGGGGCTCGTCCGGCGCTTTCAA
>DASQYE010000024.1:0-2783 GCA_035639355.1 Pyrinomonadaceae bacterium | reverse complement strand
GTGACAAGTGACGAGGTAAGAGCTTTCGCTTGCTCGTCACTTGTCACTTGCCACTGCCCTATAGACTCCTACTTCAAGACGTTCGGCGTAGCCTTCGGCGACGAGGGCTTGATTGCCCAGACCCGCGTCGGGGCGTGACAGTCCGCTCGCCCTTGCAAGCTCGCCGCGTAAGGTCATCCCCGCTCCGTGCAGGAAGGAGCGCGCCACTTCGCGCAGAGCATCTTCGCGGCTCACCTTTACCTCAAGCTCTCTCTGGAATCGCCCTTCGGCCAGCGTCCAGATATAGGTGAACCAGGGCTCATACAGGACTTCGCCCGGCACTACTTTCATCGTTCGTTGAAGCTCGTCCAGGGCGCGCGTAAAGCGAGCGCGGTCTGCGATCCCGGCTGCCGCGCGCAGATCGGCGCTCGCCATCTCCCACTCCCGCCGCAGCACGCGCAGAACGGCGCGCGCATCATCTGAAAGCGACGTGCTCTCTCGCCTTCGCGCCACTCCCCACAGCGCGTTGAAATGTGGAACCAGACGCGGCGCGACGAAGGTGGCGCGCCCCTTCGCAAGCTTTGCGTAGTAGACGCGACCGCGCCGCATCACTTCGTCTTTGATGATCCAGGTCAGGCTGCTCTCGGGGTCTTTCTGCACGTTGCGCGGCATGTGCGCGTCGCGGCGACCGCAGACGGCTATGTAGAGCGACGGGCCCGGACGCCTCACATCCGTCATCGCCGCACAGAAGCCGACGCTCTCGACCAGCTTCTCCGCTTCTAAGGCGTTTTCGACGCGCCGCTCCTCCTCGCGCCGCCACATGCGATCGCGATACGCTTCAAACTCTTCCGGCAAAGAATCGATCATGTTCCCGACAACTCAAATCTGAGAGGGCGTCAGTGTGCGGGCGGCAAGCGGATAATGCAGGCGGTAGCGGCGCGCCGAAGCCCTTCGATCATGTTCTACGACCCCTCCGCCTCAGGTCAAGCGCAAGGTCAGACCTTCGACCAGATTGACAGTGCGCGTCGTGGCAAACTGACTGACCCGGTCACATTGCTCGCCACGCGCGCGCCCGGCCCGTTGCCATAAAAGCAAATAAAACCGGCCTTTTTAGCTTGAAAAGCAAACGGCACGGCGGTTGCTCCCTGGTCGGCGCGTGCGGAGCGCAATGTTTTTGGTGCGGAATCCGAAAACCCAGTTTTCCTAGTCCGATACGACGCGAAAGATGACGTTCATGAGAAACATAAGAATTGTAATCAGCTTCCTGCTGACGACCAGCTTTCTTTTCTGGTCTGTAGCAGGATTCAAGCCTGTGTCCCAGCTTGAGACCAAAGTGCAGGCGGCGGGCGGCTCCAAAGTCTCCTCAGACCTGCGCGACAAGGTCAGCAGCGGCGCGACGGGCCAGATTCCGGTTGTCTTCATCACGCCGAGCGCACCGACCAATACGCTTCAGACCGCAATCACCAGCGGCGGCGGCGCTGTCAAGAAGAAGTTCACCAACGTCCGAGGGCTTTCGGCTACTCTCCCCGCGGCCCAGGTCGATAAGCTGGCCGCGCGCACGGATGTCTCGTATATAGCTCTTGACAGGCCTGTGCGGAAAGAGGGCCACCTCGAAACGACGACCGGCGCTGACCTTGCGCGCAGCTACGGGAATTCGACCACGGGCACGATCAACGGTTCAGGCATCGGCATCGCCATTCTCGATTCGGGCATCGCTCCGAGCCATCATTCCTTCCGCGTCGATAATTCCGCCAACTCCAGAATCGTCGCCAACGTGAGCTTCGTAACGGGCGACGCCACTACCGCAGACACCTATGGACACGGCACGCACGTGGCCGGTATGGCGGCCGCAAACGAGCACGTCGCTGCTGGCGCGTACACGGGCGTCGCCCCCAAAGCCAATATCATCAACGTCAGGGTACTGAACAGCCAGGGCGCGGGCTCCGCCTCGGACGTGATCGCGGGCCTCGATTGGTGCATCACCAATAAGACGACCTACAACATCCGCGTCATTAACATGAGTCTGGGCACGACCGCCGTCGATTCATACCAGAACGATCCGCTGTGCCTGGCAGTCCGCCGGGCCGTCGATGCCGGAATCGTCGTCGTCGTCGCCGCCGGCAATGCCGGGAAGGATTCCACCGGCCGAAAAATCTTCGGCTCGATTCATTCGCCCGGCATAGAGCCTTCTGCGATCACGGTCGGGGCGGCCAACACCTACGGCACTGACGGTCAATCGGACGACCAGGTGACGACCTACAGCTCGCGTGGGCCGACGCGCGGCTTCTACACGGACGCGCTGGGCGTCAAGCATTACGACAATTTCATCAAGCCTGACATCATCGCTCCCGGCAATAAGATGATCGAGGCGGAAGCCCCCAACAACGCCATCCTCGCCAGCGATCCTTCGCTCGATTGCGGCATCACCAACAACACCGATCACAGGATGATGTACATGAGCGGCACTTCGATGGCAGCGCCTGCCGTGGCCGGCGCGGCCGCTCTACTCTTGCAGCGTAATCCCGGCCTGACGCCGAACATGGTCAAAGCGATCCTCGAATATACGGCCAATCCCCTGAGCGGCTTCAATACCCTTGAGCAGGGCGCAGGCTTACTGAACGTCGAAGGCGCTGTTCGCCTGGCGGGCCTGGTTCGGGCCAATCTTTCGTCCGCTCCCCCGGCCCTGGGCGATCCGCTTCTGGTCAGCAGCTCGACTCTTAAAGAAAGCTCCACCATCGCGGGCCAGACCTTCCCCTGGGGAGGCGGCATTATCCAGAGATGGAATTTCCTGACCGGCTCCAACC
>DASQYE010000023.1:0-9080 GCA_035639355.1 Pyrinomonadaceae bacterium | reverse complement strand
GATCTGGAATTCGTGTACCAGCCGTTTGGAGCCTGGGAGCCCTTTGCCCAGGCCCCTTCCGGTAGAAAATCCGTCGCGCATGGCGGCCTCTATATTGTGAATGCCGGGGCCCTCGTCCTCAAAAATAAGACGCAGGCCGACGCCCCGCATGGCTTCGGTGGGCTGCGCGATCAAGCGCCCGCTCCTGGCATACTTGACTATGTTACGCGCCAGCTCGGAGGTGACGGTGGCGAGCCGCGTTTGATCTATCGGGCTAAAGCCGAGCGAGGCGGCCAGACGGCGCACTTCACCGCGCGCGATCAGTATGTCATGCTCGCTATCAAGAGAGATTGATTTGCTTTCCAAGCGAGCTGAACTCCCCGTCCTGTTGCTCTTCCCCGTCACCGGCGTTGAACTCGGCGCGCAGGAGCTTGAACCCCTCGTCCACATTCAGGACGGTCTCCACCCCTTTAAGCTCAAGGCCGAGTTCGACGAGCGTGATGGCGACCGCCGGCTGCATGCCGACGACGACCGTGCGCGCGTCCATGATGCGCGCCATCGCAGCGATGTCGGAGAGCATGCGACCGATGAAGGAATCGACCATCTCAAGCAAAGAGATGTCTATCAACACGCCGCGAGCGCCCGTCGCTTCCAACTCCGAGAGGATACGCTCCTGTAGGTGGATGACCATCTGATCGTCCATGTCAACCTGTATGGGCACGATCAACACGCGGCCAAGCTTGAGAATCGGGATGCGCGCACCGTTCATGATTTCTACTCCGCAGAAATAGATGCTGGATGTCAGATGCTGGATGTTAGTGGAGAAAGACGCGCTCTTATCTAACATCCGGCATCTGACATCCAGCATCCGCTCTTAGTATTCTTCGCGTCGCTTCTGTTCTTCAGCGATGCTCGCTCCGTGTGCGGCGAGCTGTGCCGTGGTATTCGCAGCCGTCGCCGTCCCGTTCGACAAATGCGTGAGCGCCCTTACGGGCACGACCGTGCGGCCGATCATCTCGAACGCGAGCTTGATGCCGTCCGACATCTGCGCGCGCGTGGTGATCTGCGTCAGGTCGATGCCGAGCTGAACCATGGTCTGCGCGATGGCCGGGGAGACGCCCGTCAGGATGCAGCGCGCGCCCATAAGGCGGGCCGCCGTGACCGTCTTGATGAGGTGGTTGGCGACGAGCGTGTCCATCGTCTTGACGCCCGTGATGTCCAGAATGGCGATGGTCGAGCCCGATTGCACTATCTTTTGCAGCAGCGATTCCATCATCAGCTGCGCGCGGCGCGAGTCGAGCGTGCCGATGATGGGCAAGGTGAGAATCTTGTCCCACACCTTGATGACGGGCGTTGATAGCTCCATCATATCCTGGCGCTGCTGGCGTATGATCTCTTCGCGCGAGCGTATGTAGTTCTCGACCATGACGAGCCCCATCTTGTCCAGGAGCTTCGTGAAGTACATCATCTCGCTCACCATCGCGTCCGAATTGCCTTCAAGCTCTTCGGCCATCAGCGGGATCAAAGTATTGCGCAAGCTGAGTATGTAGGTCGCGCTCTCCTGCGGCGTGTAGCCCTTGACGGCGCGCGCGTGCGAGATCTGGTTCAGAAACGCGCGCAGCTCGTCAAAAGCAGGCGTCTCAAAGTCCCCGTAGTCGGAGTCCTTGATGGAGCGCGCCAGCATGTCCACGATCTCCTGTGATTGCCGCCGCAGCTCTTTTTTCGGGATCAGCTCGTCGCGAAACTCGCCCGACTCAAGCCGGTCTTTGATCCACAGGCTGATTATCTCGTCGTGACGCTTGTCGAGCAGGCTGACGATGTGCGGCATATCCTGCTTTTCAGTCCGCGCCTGCCCTATATTTTCCTGCGCTCTATTCTCAACGGCCATCTCTAATCCTCTAGGAGCGCGCCCTCGGGGACAAACACGGTCGGGCAGGGCGCACCCCATCTTCGGTTAAGGGGGAGTATTTATGCCGCTTGCGTACGGTGGCCGGCGGCGTGTGATGTGGAGCAAGATGATTATCTTAACATCGCGGTACGGAAAAGCAACCGCGCAGGCTTGAGTGTAGCTGAAAACTGAGGAGCCCCCGAGGGGCTACACGTTCTGCCGCCCTCTGCCGTGGCTTTTCCCGCATCGTTTTAAAAATTGAACTTCGGTCTACGGCTGTTGCGCTTTTTATAGGTTCCGTCGGCCGAAACATTGAGCCCGAAACCGCAGTCGCCGATTGGTACGCTCTGCCTGACTATAGCTTTATTGCCGGCGAAGCGGATGGTGATCCTGCATTGGCCAGATTCGTAAAGGGCCGTCCTCCTGTTCACGAGCGGCAGTATGGCCCTGATCTCGCCCGTGTTGACATTGCCGGTCGCCACGGAACCGATCCAGGAGGCGTATAAATAAATCTTGACCTTACCGTCCGGCAACAATAGTGCGTCGAGCGAGTTTTCGGCCGAGGGACTTCTGGTGCTGTAATGCCCCGTGATGCCGGAGCCGGGTTTGACGTTCTGTGCCTGAACCGCCCCCGAGATTAAAAGAAGGACGACGAAGGCCGTACATGATACTGGTACGGGCCGCAAGCGTAGATGTGAGCCTGACATATTCTATTCTCCGAGCGGGGTGACGGTCGATGCGGTTAAAGATTCATCGGCGTCCCAGCTAAAGATTCCACTGCATCCTCGCTTATAAGCGTGCGGATGGCGCGTGAAGGGGACGCTCCGGATTAGTCTACGAGCGGGCCCTCCAACGTAGGATCACGCAGCAAACCTCTCTCTACTATCTCCTGTATCACAACGTCGGGGCGTTCGGCCTCTATGACGCGCGGGTCGAAACCCTTCCAGATATAGACGGCCCGGCTAAAGTGCTCGCTCAGAAGCGGGATCAGGTTGTTCGCGTATGAATCGCGGAACATGACCAGTCGCGGCAGTGAAGTCCCTTTGCGCTCCGACACTAGAGGCACAACGCTATTATGGACATCGCCCTGGACTACGAGCGACAATCGGCGCGGGCGCAGTCTCAAATTCTCTTCCGCGAGTACGTTGCCCAGACCGAGCAGCGACGCCAAATCCATCCCTCTCGATTGCTCCCTTACGATCTCGAATTCGGACTCGGCGAGGGGCTGCATGCCGGGGATGAATACGGACAGCTCTCGGACGATACGCTGGTAAGCGACGAACGCCCCGTAATCGTTCCAGTGTGAATCCAGGCGGTGGTAAAGCCGCTCGCGGCCCTTCGCCTCATACAACGCCGGACGAAGGTCTATAACCTTTATGTCGGAATGTTCCTTCAGGTAAGCGATGAGCTGGTCGAGACGCGAGGTCTGGCGCATACGCCTGATCGCGTCCGGCACATATTCCGGATAGACGGAATGCTTCTCCGGCGCAACTACAAAGAGAAAGGGGACGCGTCGCTCGGCCAGCCAGTTGCGCCTGCTCTCAAGGACGCGCTGCCACTGGGCCAACTGTTCCCCTGTGAAGGGGCGCGGGCCCCTGTATTTTTCAAGCGAGTTATCATAGGGCGGCTGGAAAAGCCATCCGTCTTTTCCCAGTATTACTTCCTTTGAAGACGAAACCCCGAGCCACTTCACCTTGGCGGTCGCCTGCCATCCGATAAGCTCGTTACGAAAACCGAAATGGTCCTGGAAGTACGCCCTGAACTCTTCCGGGAACGAGCCGATGGCGCTCCGCTTCAAGGAGAGCCGGGGCATGGCCGCGAGACGGCGGTTCTCTTTATGAGCAGGCGTCAGGTTGATGTCAAACGCCATCCCCAGGAGCGGAAGATATAAAGCGGCGACGAAAAAAATGATCGAGGCGATCTCCTCTATGCGTCGCACTGATTGATACTTTTCCTTTGACATCCTCGTGGGCCGCCTAGAATCTGAAATAGATAAATGGATTGTAAGTCCCGGCCGCAGACAACGCGGCGGAGGCTACGAAGATCAGCACCAAAAGGGCGAAGCCAGTCGTCCGGGCGCTCAGTTCCAGCAGAGCGCCGGAGCGCCCCTCGCGCTGCGACACGATACGTTCCTTGCATCCTCGCAGCCACGGAATCAACGGCATAGAGCCGAGCACTCCGAACAATAGAGCCAGCGACAACTCCGCGTTCCAATAGATCAGGAGATTAAATTCGAGACCCGTGCCGGTGCCAAGCCCCGTCATCGCTTTCAGGAACAGAAGCGCATGCGACAGAGATTCGGCGCGGAAGAAGACCCACGCCACCATAATCACCAGCAGGCTATAAAAGTGTCGCAGCACGCGCGGACGCCGTTGCAGCCAGGCGGCCAGGCCCAAGCGCTCTATGACCAGGAACGCACCGTGGAACAGACCCCAGACGACGAAGTTCCAGCTGGCCCCGTGCCAGAGCCCGCATAGAAAGAAGACTATCAGCAGGTTCAGATAGATACGCCAGCGCGGCCCCCTCACGCCCAGGGGGAAGAACAGGTAGTCTCTGAACCAGGTCGAGAGGGATATATGCCAGCGCCGCCAGAAGTTGGTGATTGAGTCCGCGATATACGGGTAGTTGAAATTCTCCGGGAAGTGAAATCCGAACATGTGGGCCAGGCCTATCGCCATATCGGAGTAACCCGAGAAGTCGAAATAAATTTGCAGCGTGTAGCAGACGACGCCGAGCCAGGCGACGGCGGTGGTCAGCTGGTCAGGCGGCGCGTTGAAGATGCTGTCCGCAGGGAAGGCGACCGTGTTGGCGATCAGCATCTTCTTGCCGAACCCTATGACGAAACGCCTGACGCCCTCTGCGAACTGGGGTCGGCTCATATAGCGCTCGATCAATTCTACGGCGATGTCGGAATAACGCACGATCGGCCCGGCGATCAGGTGAGGGAAGAGCGTAATGTAGAGAGCGAAGGTGTTGAGATTGCGCTCAGGTAAGAGCTGCCGCCTGTAAATATCCATCAGGTACGACATCCCCATGAAGGTGAAGAAAGAGATGCCTATGGGCAGGCGTATGCCCGGCAGGGGAAACGCCTTGAGGCCCGCCGCGACCAGAAGCCCGTTCAGGTTGGCGACCAGAAAACGCGCGTACTTGAACACGATCAAGAGCAGGAGATTGCCCGCGAGCGCCGCGATCAACAGAAGCCGCCGGCGCTCACGGGCTTCCGTGCGCCCGACGGCCAGCCCGCCCAGGTAATTCAACACTATCGAAAACAGAAGGATAGCGACGTAGGTTCTCTCTCCCCACGCGTAGAAGAGTAGACTGGCGAAAAGAAGCAGGATATTTCTCGCAGGCTTCGGCGAGATGAAATAGAGTGCGAGCAGCGCAGGAAGAAAAAGGAAGAGGAATAACGGTTCTGTAAATAACATTTAGTGAGTAGGCGGCTTCCTTGATCGCTCGTAAAGTTCCCAAACCCCTATCGCTCAAAATAATCTACGCGTCAACGCAAAATCCATGCGGCCGGATTCGATCGGATTCATCAATCTCCCTCTCTCTCTCTCTCTCTCTGTGCGTGCTCGGGCTGTTTTGTATTTTCCGGGCGGCGCTTACGGGCCGATCGAAGCGAACCCTCTTCCGCGCTCCGCTTAAATCCGAATCCCGCGTACCTTCTCGGGCTTCTTCGTGGGCTCAGGCTTGCCGAGCACGGCCGTGTCCTGTGCGCGGTGCTCGCGCTCGGCGTCCGTGTGCCAACGGGCCCACTCGGCGGGCGCGTCGAAGGTCTCGCCGCCGTGGCGCGTGATGCGCTCGCGCACGCGGCACATGACGGGCGTATTGACGCCGACGCCGGAGATTACGGCCTGGCCTTTGGTGAGGGCCGGAAGCTCGTCCAGGAGCTGGCGGCCCGCGCCCTCTACGGATTTGGCTACGGTATCCTGGTCGATCGGGTTGACGATGCGCATGATGACCTGCGTCATGCATTGCGAGAGCACGTCCTGATCGAGCTTGCCTGGGCGCTGCGTGATGAGGCCGATGCCGACGCCGAACTTGCGCCCTTCGGAGAGTATCTGCTTGAGTATGTTCGTGGAGACGACGGTCTGCCCGGCGGGCGCAAAGCGGTGCGCCTCTTCCAGGAGCGTGAAGACCGGATAGGGGAGATCATTGTCGCTGCCCGGCACTGCTTCGTGCCGCACGGTCAGGACGCGCGCCTTGTTGACGCGGCGCAGCAGTGTTGCGACCACCACTTGCTGCTCGTTCTGCTCTATGTCGGAGAGTTGCAGCACGGTGCAGCGTCCGGGCTGAAACAGATCGCTCAAAGGGATGTGCTCGTGGTCGGAGAAGATCGTGTCGGGGCGATCGAAGCGATTGTCGAGCCGCCACAGCAGGGCGTCTATGGAGCCCACGTTGCCGCCAGAGCCGCGCCCATCCTCGTCGCCGTACTTCTCGGACGTGACGGCGTCGCGCAGGTCATGATAGCCCCACGTCCCGCGCTCGCCGCGCTCGCCGGCCGTCAGCTTGCGATACGCCTGCGACAGATAATGCAGCATCTTGTCCGACGTGCCTTCGGGCAGCAGATACTTAATGTCGGCTTCCGTCAGCGAAGACACCCTCACCTTGATGCGGTCGTGCGTGAATATCTTGACTTCGGGTTGATAACCGTCTGGCGCGCCGAAACGCTCGTCGCCCTGTATGGATGTGAGCGTGTCGTATTCGCCGTGCGGATCGACTATGAGCACGGAAGCGCGGTTGTAGGGCATCATCAGCTCTTCGACGAGCACGCCCGCCGTGTAGGACTTGCCAGCGCCCGTCGAGGCCAGTATCGCAAGGTGCGTCGAGACGACATCCTTGATCGAGAGCACTATGGGCACTTCGCCCGCGCTGCGGGTCAGCAGGCTGCCGACGTGGGCCGAGCCCACATCCGTCCGGCGGCGCGTCGAAAGAACGCCGGCCAGCGTCTCGCTCGAAGCGAGAAAAACAGGATCGCCGGGGTTGGGAGGGATGCGCGGGTTGACGAAGTCCCCGAGCGCGCGGCTGAAGTAGCCTATGGTCTCGACCGTAATCTCGTAGAGCTCGCCGCAGTCACTCGTCAGCCCGATCAGCGCCGAGACGACCGAGGGTGGCGTTTGCGGGTCGGAAAGAAAAGCGTCCGGCAGGTTACGCACCAGCCGCCTCGCCGTGATGTTGCCAAGGATGTGGCGAGCGGCGTCGCCGTCGCGGGCCTCGTAATAGACGAACTCGCCTATGCGCGCGCGCACGTTATCCGCCGTGATGAAAAGATACTCGTGCGGGCGCTCGCCGGGCCCCTTGACGGTTCCCGTCAGTGTGTCTACGGCTGGTGCGGTCGGCTTTGAAGACATAAGCGAAATCGGAAAGTGAAGAAAAGCTACGGGTCGCCTCTCAAAATAGCGTTGTATCACCGGACGGCCGCAAAAGTATAGCACGCGCTCGCGGGCGCGCCCCTCTTGGACTTAGGCTGAGTTGGCCTCGCGGCAGATTTCAAGAAGCGCGCGGCCGTGAAGGCGTGCGAACTCGCGCTCTGCCGCGAGCGCTCTCTCTTCCGTAAGCTCGTCCGGCCCAGGCTCAAGCGCGGGCCAGCAAGCGGCCAGCAGCTCAGCAAGACGGTCTGCGCCATCGCAAGGGAAGAAGCCCAGAGCCTCTGGCGCTTGCTCTCTATGCACCGGAAGATCGGAGCAGATGAGGGGCCGCCCGAGCGCCTTGGCATCCTGGACGACGGTGCTCCAACCCTCGAAACGAGAAGGCTGGATGACCAGGGCCGCGACCCTCATCAGGTTGACAAGGTCGGAATAGGCTACCTGGCCCAGCACGATCACCTGTCCGGCCAACGCGGCCTCGGCTATAGACTGAAGCAGAGTGGAGACGGTCTGGTTATGAGCGACCCTGTGATCGAGCGGCAGACCCGTCATCACTACGGGGATGCGAACGCCGTCTCGCCTGAGACGGGCGACCGATTCGACTACGGCCAGATGGTTGTTGTGCCCCCAGAACTGGTTGGCGACCAGCGCGAACTTCTCCGGCAGATTGAAGCGGCTCGGGGTCGAAAGCGCCTCACCTGCAAGCGGCTCGAAAGCGAAGAGCGAGGGAAAGGAGCTGACGCGCGCCTTCTCGGCATGCTCAGGGGCGAAAGCGACGAAATGCTCCAACGCCGCACGGCTCGACAACATTACGAGCGACGCCCGCTCGGCCAAGCGTTTGAATACAACGTCGCGGCGGTGGCGCTCGGCGTCCGAGAAAAATTCCGGCAGGTAGACGTGCTGAAAATCCGGTATCCAACCGATGCTCCTGACCGGTATGGGCCAGGCCGGAACGTCCAGCAGCGGCAGCAGCGTAGATACCCCGTGCGCGCGCGCCGAGAGAAACACGTCCGCCGCGCCCCGCAGGCCCAATAGGTGGCGCAGCCGCGTCTCGCCGCGAAGCGCGCCCGCCTTATCTCCGAGCCCCAGCCGACGCCACAGGCCCCGCTCGCCCGGCAACTCGTCCGCCGACTTTAAAGGGACTACATGAAGGGGAAGCTCCGCGAGCCGTTTGTCCGTTGATTCGTTTTGTGAAAAGAGAAAAAGCTCTATCCCGGCCTCGCGGCAGGCAGCCGCGAGCGAATGCGCCAGCATACGCGTATAGCTGGCCCCGGCGCTCCAATTGGCTGATGTCTTATCTACGATGCCGATGCGGCGCAGAGTCTTGTCAGTTGCCATACCGAGCCGGGTCAAGCTCCTTCTGCCAGGCGGCGACGCATTGGGCCAGTGTCTCGGCGAAAGGGCGCGGCTGCCAGCCGGGAGTCATCATGCGCAGGCGTGCGATGTCGGCGCGCCAGCGGCGCGGGTCTCCGGGCCGCGACAACCCCCTGTAGCGAATCTCTTTCTCGGGCGCAACCAGCGAGCCTATTTGCCGCGCCACGCTCATCACTACGGTCTCTTCGCCGCTGGCGACGTTGAAAACCAGACACGAACCGTCGCCGCGCTTGTCCGTCACCTCTTCGGCGAGCCGTAGCATGGCGGCCGACGCCTCGTCAATATGAAGGTAATCACGAGACTCCGTGCCGGAGCCTTGCAGCCAGACGGTCGTGCCTGGGCCCGCGAACTGCTTAAACAATTCCCAGACGAGCAGGCGGCGCTGGGCCACGCCGAACAGCGAAAAGAACCTGCACACGATCAGGTCCAGGCCGAAGCATGTGGCGTACTCGCGCGCCAGTAGCTCGCAAGCA
>DASQYE010000022.1:0-3440 GCA_035639355.1 Pyrinomonadaceae bacterium | reverse complement strand
CGTCTTCGCATTATTTCTCACGTAATCAACCACCCACTGACGATCACGGACTGAGCCGTCGAAGAGCTTCAACTTGAAGTCCGAAACCAGGAACCCTTCCCAAACAGAAGGGTCGTTCCTCCTAAATCCCTTTACGATCAGGGCGTAGCTGGCTTTGAGTTCTTTCCGTATGCTCCCCTGGTCGAGGTCGTCGGCGCGGACAACCTGTGCGGCGGCAACCGACAGAGCCAACACGGCTATCAGTATGACGGACGATGGTCTTCTCATTATGACTCCTCGACACGGGGGCACAAAAGAGAGCGATCAAGCAGGGCGGGCGGCGTTGATCTTGCGCTCGCGAAAGAATAGAAACAGCGGCAAGGCCAAACATACGCCGACCGTCAGATTACACACGACGTAAAGCCACAGATTGCTCATACCGCGCCGTCGGCCTTCCGAGAAGACGAAGAGCCACAACACAAATGAGGATATGATGACATCCACGCCGAAGAAAGCGGATACGTCGTTCTGGAAAAGCTGCCTGAAGAACAAAGGCATATCCAATCCATGAGCCGAGAAAAAGGGAAGCACTTGAGACAGCGGGAGTACCGTGCCTAAAATGGCAGCGATAAGGTAAAGCCATTGCATAAGAGCATTTCTCCCGGAATGAAGACTTCGGCGTGGCGCGCGGGTGATTCTACTTCGTCGGCGAAACAATGCGAAGCAGCCCGGCCCAAGCTTCAGACCGGCTCCGGAGCGCATCTTTTATAAAGCGCCTTTCAGCGCATATAATCGCCGGCATGCCTGTAGATTCCGTCCCGCACTCTGTTATGTTACCGGATGATATGCTTTTCAGTTGCGAGGTCGTCTATCTATGACAGGACCGGCATACCCTGCGGCGCGCGAGGTGGCGGCAACGGTGCAGGCGCACTTCGCACGCCACATCGCTGCGGCGCGCGACACGGGACAGCAGGAGTTGGCGACGGAAGCGGACGCGCGAGTTATAGAAGCGATCATAGATGCCGCCTTCTGGGCGAGTCTACGACGCGAGGAAGGCTACTCTCCTAAAATTTCGCTGGCCTTCCTCCCGCCCGCAGAGGCCGGGTCGCCGCTCGAATTCGAGCGGCTGCTGCCGCTCAACCCTTCGGCGCTGGCGCGACTTGCGCCGGCGGTCGAGCGCCCCGGAATCCATCTGGGCGTCTGGCGTGACGCCAACGAGCTGTGCGTATGGGGAACGACCCGCACCATCCCCAGGTTCTGCTTCGTGCTTGAGGTCATCGAGCCCGGTCTGCTCGTGGTCAAGTACCGTCGCGGCCAGGACCCCAGCAAGTTCGTCAACGTTGTCGTGCTCAAGGGCGACCAGATCAAGGTGGTGGATGAGCAGGGAACGAGCCTGCCGGATTGCCCTGCGCTGCTGACGACGCTGCTGGGCTTCGGCTCGCCCGCCTCCGTGGCCGACTCCGTGAACGTACTCGTGCAGCTGGCCGTCTCCATGCGCGCGCACCAGCGCGGCGGCTCCTTGCTCGTCGTTCCGCAGGGCTCGCAAGAGTGGCGGGAGTCAATCGTGCGGCCCGTCCCGTACTCCGTCTCGCCTCCGTTTACGGAACTGGCCGCGCTCATGCGGCGAGACGCTAGCGAGAGGAGCAAGCCCGTCTGGCAGGAGGCTCTTCTGGATTCGGTCGAGGCGATTGCGGGCCTGACGGCCGTGGACGGCGCGGCCCTTATCAGCGATCAATATGAGCTGCTGGCGTTCGGCGCGAAGATAGTGAGACGCAAAGGGAGCGCACAGGTCGAACAGGTGATCGTGACGGAGCCGGTCGTGGGCGACGCGGCCTCTGTCGTTCCCCCTGTGCAACTGGGCGGGACGCGCCACCTGTCTGCGGCGCAGTTCGTACATGACCAGCGCGACGCCGTCGCACTGGTGGCGTCACAGGACGGTCGCTTCACGGTCTTCGCCTGGTCGCCGTGTGAAGAGATGGTGCACGCGCATCGCGTAGAGACGCTGCTGCTGTAGTGATCGCCCGTAGCGACGTACACGTTCCCCGGACGCTTACTTCTGATGTAAATCGAAGGTTGATCGCCTGCTCGTCACGCGCGCAGAGACGCCTCTCGCGGCAAGAGGAGCGAGGTGCCTCGTGTCGCCCCTTTTCATTTTAATTCGCCGGACGGCGTGCTAGATTATGGCTACCGAAGATCGATGACCCGTCGAAGCGTCAAAGATGGCGGCTGAGAAGGGTAAAATGAACGTTGACGTGGCACTTCAGTTAAGCAAGAAACTTCTCGTGGAGGTCCGGCTATGATAACCATCAAAGACGTTCTACAGTCCAAGGGGCATGATGTCCTTTCCATTGCGCCGGACGCCACGGTCTACGACGCTTTGAAGGTCATGGCCGACAAGAATGTCGGCGCTCTGGTGGTGCTGGACGGCCAGACCGTGGCGGGCATCATGTCGGAACGCGACTATGCTCGGAAGGTGATCCTGCATGGGAAATCGTCTAGGGAGATGCAGGTGCGAGAGATCAT
The DNA here is from genome assembly GCA_035639355.1 of Pyrinomonadaceae bacterium. Lineage (GTDB taxonomy): Bacteria > Acidobacteriota > Blastocatellia > Pyrinomonadales > Pyrinomonadaceae > DASQYE01. The sequence continues at coordinate 938 of DASQYE010000022.1, read as the reverse complement.
GACCTCCAGAGTGTATTACATGCGGCCCGAGCAAAATCTGCAAGAATGCATGACGCAGATGACCGACAAGCATGTCCGTCATCTTCCGGTGATAGAGGACGAGCGCCTTGTCGGCATCATCTCGATCGGCGACGTGGTGAAGGCGATCATCGCCGACCAGGAGGACACGATAAAGCTGCTCGAAAACTACATAACGGGAGGCGCTTAAGCGCGAGCCCCAGTCATGCAGCGACTCTTTTCGGCCCCGCGCGCGCCCGTTTCTTGCTCTCGCTCTTCTGCCGTCGAATTGTCACTTTCAGCCCTCTGCGCCCGGCTCGGCGTAAAACCTAATTGATGAAGCTGCGCATACAAAACTTCGCCGGAGCAATAGCGGTAGTCGCCTTTGCTCTTATCAATTGCCAGGCCCAGGAGCTTGCCCCGAAGCTTGACGACTACATGAACGCGGCCGTCAAGGCCGGCAGGTTCAGCGGCGCAGTCATCGTCGCACAAAACGGCCACGCGCTGTTGAGCAAAGGCTACGGTATGGCCAGTTTGGAATTGAATGCTCCAAACTCCGCGCAGACCAGGTTCCGCATCGGTTCGCTCACGAAGCAATTCACCGCGACGGCAATTATGATGCTTCAAGAGCGCGGTAAGCTGAACGTGCAGGATTCCGTCTGTAAATATGTTCCCAAGTGCCCGCAGACCTGGGCCGGCGTCACGCTTCATCATCTGCTCACGCATACTTCGGGCATTCCCGACCTGCTTGGTTTCGCGGACTTCACGAGGACGATGGCGTTGCCCTCACCCGTAGCCGATACGGTCGGGCGTTTTCGCGATAAGCCGCTTGAGTTCAAGCCGGGCGATAGATTCAAGTACAGCAATTCTGGCTACGTGCTGCTTGGCTATATCATCGAGATAGTTTCGAGCGAGAGCTACGAAGATTTCCTCAATCGGAA
>DASQYE010000021.1:0-4142 GCA_035639355.1 Pyrinomonadaceae bacterium | reverse complement strand
GGACGCCGCGCCCGACGATCAGCTTCACTCGCTGATAGTCGAGAGCGCGGGTGTGGATAAGGATTTGGATGAGGCGCGCGATCTGCCCGTGCCGCTCTTGCGCCAGTTGATTACCATCAAGCTGCGCGAGGGCAACGTCATCACGGAGCATTACAAGTACGTTGACGGGACATCATTCGCCGCGCCCATCGTCTCCTCTATAATCGCCTGTATGCTCGAAGCCAACCCGGCGCTCACGCCGCAGCAGGTCAAGCGTATCCTGATCGAGACGGCCGAGCGCTTGCCCGCAATAGAGGTTGACCGCCAGGGCTGGGGCGTGGTCGCGCCGCGACCGGCCGTCGAGCTCGCCATCGCGCTGCGCCCCGCAATGGTTCAAGCGTAGTAGTTCCAAAGAGCGATGCTCCAAAGCCGGAGCTTCGTAGGGCTTGCGCGTCGGAAGTAGAATACCGGACGGAAAGACTCCGTCCGAAGGGCGGCCTTGAGCCGCTTGTCTGAGGGTGGCTCAAGGGTCGCCTGTGCTTTTTGGCCGAAAGGCTCTGCCTTTTTCGAGCCTTCGCTTCTTATCCGCCGACGGGCTTCGGCCTGCAATGAATGATTGCCGATTACATAATGGCTCAACGGTCGCCATCATAGGCGGCGGGCCCGGTGGGGCGGCCTGCGCGATCAAGCTGTTGCAGGAAGCACGGGCGCGCTCTTTGCGTTTGCGGGTGCTGATATTCGAGGGCAAGGATTTCAATGTTCACGCCAACCAGTGCGTCGGCGTCCTCTCTCCGCCAATCGAAGACGTGCTGGCCAGGGAGCTGGATTTGCACCTGCCGCGCGATTTGATTAAGCGTCAAATCTTCGGTTATCGCCTGCATGGGATGCGGGAAAACGTGTTGCTGACGGGACACGGCGCGCACGGCGGGCAGCTTGAGCACGGGCGCGCAACTTATGCCGTGGAGCGCGCGCACTTCGACCGCTTCCTGCTCGACCGTGCGCGCGAGCTGGGAGCGGAGGTCATACGCTCCCGCGTCACGGGCATTGAGTTCGTGCGCACGGAAGAACTCGACGAGGTGAGGGTCTACAGCGAGTCGCTTTACGAGAGGGCGGACGTTGTAGTCGGCGCGTTCGGGCTCGACGAGGCTATGCTCTCCGTCTTTGAGGATGTGACCGCGCACGGCGGGCGAGGCTTCGAGCGCCCTACCAAGTGGCTCAAGAGTTACCTGACGACCATAGAGACCAGCGCCCGCTTCCAGACCGAGAAGCTGGGCCATATCGTGCACGCTTTTCTGCTGCCCCCACACTGCCCGCGCATCGAGTTCGGAGCCGTCACGCCCAAGGGAGACCACATCCTGGTCAACATCGCGGGCGAGCACGTCTCTTCTTGCGACCTGGACAGGTTTCTAATGTTGCCGGAGGTGCAGGCGCTCTTGCCTGGGTTCGACGCCGGCGCGATCAACTATTACGAGGGGCGATTTCCTTCGTCACCGGCGCGGCGTCCCTACGGTCATCGCTACGCGCTCGTAGGCGACGCTACGGGGTGGCTGCGTCCCTTCAAGGGCAAGGGCATCAACACGGCCCTGGTGACGGGCATTCGGGCGGCCGAGACGATGCTCGAACACGGGGTTTCGGAGCGCGCGCTCGTGAATTATCGCCACGCCTGCGCCGACCTTCTGGGCGATTATCGCTACGGCGTACTGGTGCGACGTTTGATGTTGATGGGCGCTCGCCACTTTCTGGACCCGATGATCGATGTCGGCAAGGTAGACCCGTTGATGTATGATGCGCTGTTCGACTCGGTCTCGGGTCATGATACGTATCGCAACATCATTGCCCGCTCGCTAAAGGCGCGGCTCGTGCGCAAGGTCGCCATGCGAATGGTTCGCGGGATCGGCCGTCACAGGGCGCGCCGGGCAAAATATATGCAAGACCTGAACGTGCGCCGGATGACCGTGCGCGACATAGACGAAGTGCTGCGCCTGGACGAGAAGATCACGGGCAAGCCGCACGCCGCCTACTACGAATCGAAGGCGGCGGCCTACATCGCGCGCGCTCCCGAATACTGCCTGGTCGCAGAGCACCGAGACCGCGTCATCGGCTTCGTCCTGGGAGACGTGCGCGGCTGGGAGTTCGCCACAGAGCTATCGGGCTGGCTTGAGATCATAGGCATCGATCCCGAATACCACGGCCAGGGCGTGAGCCGCGCTCTTATGGATGAGCTGTTCGAGAAGTTTCATCGCGCGGGCGTGGCGGTCGTCAATACGATGGTCAACTGGAACGACGGCGACCTCATAGACTACTTCCGCGCCAACGGGTTTGACCGTGGCGAGTACGTCAATCTGGTCAAGCGTCTAGGAGAGGAAGAAAGGGCAGTGAAATAAAGATTCGAGGATGGAGGCGGTCGCAACCCCCCTTGAGAAGAACGCCTTGAAGAGGCTTTGCGCCTGCTAGACATGCGCGGCGAGGCTGTGACACAATCCCCCATCCAAACACAAAACTTACAGAGCCCAACCAGCAGGAGAGGAGAGCGTTTAGATTCACATGGCAGAGAATGAGACCGAGATGACGGCGGCAGCTTCGGGAGCGCCCGCGGAAGGGAAGGGCGAGGCCGAGGCGACGGGCGCGGCCGTCTCGACCGAAGAGATTACGTATCACGCCGTCGAAAAGGATGGACAGGTGACTGCCATCTGGGAGATGCAGGGTCGCAAGCACCTGCGTACGATAGACCCTCGCTCGCGCCAGGGCCAGGATATTCTGCGCCTCTACACGTCGGAGCATCATGAGGATGCAGCAGCGCCGTCGGGAGCATCAGAGGGCGGCGGAGGTGGCGGCGGCGAGCCCGCTTCCTCCTGATACGCATCTTAAAATCATCTCCGGGCCGAAGCTTAGAAGAGCCGCATGACGCGCGTCGTGTGCGGCTCTTCTCTTTTTCTACAGGGCCATAATCATTTCGCGCTGGCGGGCGGTCTCCACGAAGCCGTGGGCCATGAGCGGCGCGTTGAAGATGCTGCCCTCGGGTTCGTTGATGATGCGTAGCGGCCCTTGTACGTGGTCTAGCCCGGCGCAGAGCGCGGCGGCGTATTCGCTCGCGCCGGCCGCCAGGTCAACGATAAAGGTCATCCCGCCCGGCCACTCTCTGAGCAACGCGTAGGCTTCCGGGTTGTCGCGCTCGCCCAGGTAAAGGGCGCGCAGCCCGTCCATCACCAGGAGCGCCGGCAGGTCGCGCTGCCAAGCGGCGGGCTGCAAGTGCAGGCTATGAAAGTGTCGAAGCATCTCGGCGGGCGCTCCCTCCTTGAGCCGTGTGGTGTGAGAGGCCGCGCCGCTCACGCTCTTACGCTCGAAGATCAATAGCTCGCGCGCAATGCGCATCCCTGCGCGCTCGTACAACCGTGTAGCCGCGAGGTTCTGTCTGAGCACCTCAAGGGTGAGCAGCCGTAGCTTGCACGCGCGCGCTTCCTCGACGAGCGCGCTCATCAATTCGTGAGCCAGCCCGCGCCCGCGATACTTCTCAGTGATCCCGAAGCCTCCGACCCATCCCACCTCGCCGCGAAGTCCGAGCAGCGCCATGCCCGCAAGCTCGTCCGCCGCATAGGCCAGCAGCGAGTGATGAATGTCCAGGTGTTCAAAGCGCGCTCGCCGCGACAGTTGCTCGCCTGTGAGCGTCATCGGATGAAAGTAGCCCTCGAAAGCCGCATTGAATGCGGCGGCCACCTCGTCCAGGCTCGCGGTCGCGGCCGGGATGATTCTCAGCATGTCGGCCATCTCGGTCACACTCCTACGGGGATAATCATTTCGCCGGGCAGCCGCGCTCTCCTTTGAGGGTCGGCCCGAATTTACGTGCCAAGCCGTCGGCCGTCTCTTTTACCGCAGCAGCCGGGCATTCGCCCATGCCGCCCCGCCCGTGTGGTCGAAAAAGTTGATTGTGCGGAAAGAGCGGCGGGATTATACTGGCATTCCTTCCGTGAAGCCCTGTCCATATTGGAGGTCGGCCATGAAGTACTACCGGGAAAAGTTGGCCCTCAAGGCTCTCGCTTCTCTGTGCGCCGCGTTCGCTCTGCCGCTGATCTTATCAACTCCGGCCCCGGCACAGCGAGGCGGCAGCGTCGGCCCTTCGCCTGGGAGCGCAAGAGCACGCGAGCGTGGGGTGATCGAGCACGAGC
>DASQYE010000020.1:0-2572 GCA_035639355.1 Pyrinomonadaceae bacterium | reverse complement strand
GGGGCGGAAAAGCGAGACGGAGGCGGCGGCAAGCGTCGCCGCGACGCGCGTAGCGGCCGCCAACGGCAGCAGGAGGCCGTCATCATCATCTTCTTCTTCTTCTGCGCGTTGGGCGCGTCCGCTGAGACGCCTGCGCTCCGTCCCTGGTTTTGTTCGCAACCACGTCAACCTCGCTCTGCGCTTGCGCGAGCGCAAGGCCGCGATGACCGCCCCCGCCCCCGGCGATATGCTCGAACGCCCGCCCGCCGAAGTCTTGAAATATCTTCACTATTATTCTCAAGAGGTCATAACGGAGGCCGCGTACAAGGCTGCGGCCGCGCGTATCCTGGACGAGCACGAGCGATTTCACCCGGACGTTATTCATGGACATATCTATCACGGCCTAGGGCTCGGACTGTTTTTAAAGTCGGTCTGCGGGCGACCCCTGGTCTATCAGGTCTCGGCCCGCTTCTCGCAGCTCAGGGACTCGAACGTGGGCTGGCTGCCGCTCGAATTCGAGCGCTTTCATCCCTGGGTGGATCGCTTCTTCACCGCTTACCCGGAAGAGCTGCTGGGCGTCGGCGTGCCTGCGGAAAAAGTCTTACAGGCGAGCGGAGTCGTAGACCTTCAGGGGGTCGAGCGCGTCAAACGAGAGCGCGAGCGCCATCGCCTGGAGGTGCGCCGAGATTTAGGGATTGCCGAGGACGCGCAGCTAGCGCTCTCCGTCGGCCGTCTACAGTCTTTGAAGGGGCATCAGTATGCGCTCGAAGCTTTGCGCTTTCTCGTCGGACGATTCCCCAACCTGCATTTCGTGATCGCCGGAACAGGCCCGGCCGAGGAGCGTGCCGCGCTTGAGGCGCGCGCCCGCGACCTGGGCGTGCACGAGCGCACGCACTTCCTGGGGTTCATGAACGATCCGCTCCCGCTCTATGCCGCCTCGGACATCTACTTGAGGGCCTACCTGTTTGAAGCCGATAATCTTTCGAGCATCAAGGCGATGGCGATGGGGCTGCCAGTGGTCGGCTTTCAGGTCACGGGCGGGCTGGAGCTGGTGAGCGAGACGGGTCACGGGCTTCTGGTCGCGCCGAGGGATGCGGAGGCGATGGCCGAGGCCGCTGCGCGCATCCTGTCGCTGCCTGACAGCGGGCGCGAGATGGGCTCGCGGGGCGTCAGCTATTGCCGCCAACATCTGGATTTTCAACGGGCCGTCAGTATGCTCGAAGCCACCTATGCGGAGCTTCATCGCGCCGGAACCGGCCAAAACGAAAGCGCTGCCACGGTGGCCTCGCATACCGGTCTCATTTAATATGTAGCTTTCGGCGGCAGTAGCGGCGCGTGACGGATAATTTAAGGCGAGCACCGATTCTGCTATTGAGACGGCTGGAGACGGGTAATCCCGAAGAGCCGGAGAGTTTAGACCTGATTCCGGCGGGCCGGGAAAGCATGAGGCGCGTAGGCTAAACGCATGGCTGATCCGAAAGTCAGTGTTCTGATGAGCGTGCACAACGGCGAGAAATACCTGCGCGAGGCCGTCGAGAGCATCCTTACGCAAACCTTCAAGGATTTCGAGTTCCTGGTCATAGACGACGCCTCGACCGACCGCAGCCCGCAAATCGTTCAATCCTTCGATGACCCCCGAATCAAGCTCTTGAGAAACGACGCGCGACTGGGACTCACCCGTTCGCTCAATATCGGAATCGGTCTCGCGCGGGGCGAGTATATAGCTCGCATGGACGCCGACGACGTGAGCGTCCCCGAAAGACTTGGGAAACAGGTGGCGTTCCTTGACGAGCATCCATCGTGCAGCGTCGTCGCCGCAAGAGCCGCTTTCATGGACGAGTCGGGCCAGAGAGTGGCGGACTGGGCGGAGGACTGGCAGACCACCACGTCACAAGAGATTTACCGGCGGCTCCCGAAAACAAATTGCGTCGCCCATCCCACCACTATGCTCCGATCATCTATCGCTAAAGAGTATCGCTACAGTGAAAATCAGCTCTTCTCGCAAGACCACGATCTATGGCTGCGGCTGTGCGCCGACGGAAAGTCGATCGAGAAAATAGATGAACCCCTGCTCAGATATAGAGTGCACCACAATTCGATCACGTACTTGACCAACCAGGGCGACTACGAATGGAAACCTATCAAGACCCGGCTCCTGTACCTGAAAAACAGGGTCAAGGCGCTTCATCTCAACGGCTTTGATCTGACCGTCGGCGCGCATACCGTTAAAGACATAGTCATGCTCGGCGCTAGGCGTTCTAAAAATTTCGTCAAGCGAAGGGTCTATTACGTTCTGTCCGGGATCAAGAAGAGGCTCAAGCCTTACGGCCCAGGCGTCTGAGCCGGCGGGCGGCGGCGCGGCGCGCGCCCTTGCGCGGCGTCGCGGCCACGGTTCTCGCTCGCCAGAGGGAGTAGGAGAATGGGTGCAGATCGACACGTCTACGCGAGGCATGAGAGTAGGATACGTCAGGAAAATCAGAAGGCTCTTGTTACCCTGGCGGCGCGCCAGGGCCTTTGTCATCTTTGCCGGAAAAGCGGTCGGCCGGTGCTTACCGCTTAGAAACGGCTCCGGTCTCTTTTTCTTCTTTCCGTT
>DASQYE010000019.1:0-5590 GCA_035639355.1 Pyrinomonadaceae bacterium | reverse complement strand
GCTTTCAACAGGGTCAAGCTCTATCAAGTTGAGCCATGTGCTCGAAAGCCCCGGGCGGGCTTTCGGCCTGCCTTAAGTCCAAGACCGGCCATCCTTTCGGCAGCCACTATGATGCGCCTTGAGGGGAAAACGTTTCTCTCTTGCCGCTCGGTCGCTCGCCGTGATAACGTGCGCTCGTCGTGGGACACACCCCTGGCTCATCAGTAGAGCACACTCTGGTGGGAGATTTATGCTTGAGGTCGAAGGCTTTATCCTGGTGGGGGGCGCTTCCAGCCGGATGGGCGCAGATAAAGCCGAACTCAGACTGGGCGGGCGCTCCTTTGTCGAAAGGATAGGTGCCGCGCTCCGTTCTGTCGCGGACAATATTCGTCTGGTGGGAGCGAGAGACGAGAGGGATTCATTGGGGTTTGCGGTCGTCAGGGATGTGTACGCGAAGTGGGGCGCGCTCGGCGGTCTGCACGCTGCGCTGGCTGCCTCAAGCGCGCCCTGGGCTGCGGTCGTCGCCTGTGACCTGCCTTTCGTCACCGGAGAGCTTTTCGTGCGGCTCGCCTCGCTCGCAGAAAACTTTGATGCGGTCGTGCCCGTACAAGCGGACGGACGCCTCCAGCCGCTCTGTGCCCTCTACGCCCGCGACCCTTGCGCTACACTGACGCAAGGGTTGATTGCGGCCGGGGAAAGACGCCCGCGCGCGCTGCTCGAACTCGTCCGCGCGCGCCTGGTCGCACACACGGAGCTGGCGGACTTGCACGGCTCTGGACTCTTTTTTACCAACGTCAACACGCCGGAAGATTTTGAACAAGCCAGAGAAAGGATGAAGGATGAAGGATGAAGGATGAAAGGGGTTGAGCGATTGATTCAGGTCAGCCTGGATTCGATCATTTCATCCCTCATCCCTCATCCCTCCGCCCTCGGTTCAGATGTCGCCCAGACGCAGGCCCGGTAAAAAACTCCTCAAGGCATTTCTGCCAGTCCTGTTCGTCCTCGTGCTGGCGATGGCCCTGGTGGCGGGCTGGATCGTCTACAGGGCGACGCGCCCTCCGCGCGCCGCCTACCTCGTCACACCCGAGACCTTTTCGCAGTTGAGCGCGCGCGGCCTCAAAGCGGCGAACGAGACCTGGGCCAACCCGGACGGCACGGAGGCGCGCGGCTGGCTGCTGCGCGGCTCCGAAGGCGCGCCCGCCGTCCTCCTGCTGCACGGCTACGGCGCAGACCGCTCGCACCTCTTCAACCTCGCCGTCAAGCTCAACGAGACGACCAACTATACTGTGCTCCTGCCGGATTTGCGCGGGCACGGCGAAGACCCTCCCGTGAACTGGACATCGCTGGGCGGGCGCGAGGCGGAGGATGCGGCGGCCGCGCTTGACTACCTGCGCGCGATCAAGACGGCGCAGGGGCGACCTCTGGTCGGTGAACCGCTGGGGATTTACGGCGTCGAGCTGGGAGCTTACGCGGCGCTTCGTGCCGCCGGGCCCAACCGTAGCGTGCGTGCGCTCGCGCTGGACTCCGTGCCGGCCTCGCCCGACTCTATGCTCTATGTCGCCATGAAAGAGAACCTGGGCCTGGAAAACGGTCTGCTGCGTGCCCTTGCGCGCACAGGCGTGCGGCTCTATTTCCTGGGCCGCTACGACAACGCGGCCGCCTGCGCAGAAGCGGCGACGCTCGACAATCGCCAGGTGCTTCTGCTGGCCGGCGCAGACGCAAGCCCGCTGCGCGACTCGACCATCGCGCTCGTCCAATGCTTTTCCAAACAAGCGCAGGTCGAAGCGAAAACCGACCTCCCGCTCTCGGGCATCAACCAGCGCTCCGCGACCGGCGAACAGAGCGAAACCTACGACCGCCGCGTCATAGATTTTTTTGACAGAGCCCTGCGCGCCACACAGTAGTGTGGGCCGGCCTTAAAGTGTAGACGAGCCTTATCTTCAGCCTGCGTCGGGCCGCCCTGGTTGACGATCCTCTAAGATCATAATGCCGGCCCGGCGAGCCGGAACCGGCCTAAATAGAGAGATGAAAGAATCGCCGCTCGGCTATCGTGTGCGGACGGCGACGAGCGCGACCGCGCCGTTGTCGCCGATCAGCTCCGGTTGGAGCGGCGCGTAGTCGAACAACTGCCCTGCGTATTCCAGGGGGACTATCACAAGGGCCTGGCCGCCGCCCCGGCGCGCTGTTTCGGCTATCTGCTGGACTCCCTCGAACTTTACGACCTCGCCGTCGGGGCCGCGAGCGATGCGGCCCGCCGCGTAGAACTCCGCCGTGCGCTCGACCGTATGCAGCTCTAAGACCGGAGCTGAAGCGTAGCCGCGCGCGGACGCCTGCGCGAGCAGATCGCGCACCGATTCACTGCGAGCGCCCTGCTCGATCAACAGATTGACGGCGAGCGCCGTCGCCGCGAACGTCGCGCCGATCAACAGCCCAGCGCACCAGCGGCGCAGACGAGTACGCACCAGCGCGAACAGCCCGGCAAACATGAGCGGCAGGGCGACGGCGAGCACGCGCCCCGTCGAGAGATGGCCCACCCGCGCCAGGTAAACGACTATCGCCACGCAGAGCAGCAGGCCCGCGCCCGTCGCCCGCATAGATCGAATGCCGCCCTCTTCACCCCGCGCGAAGGAGGCCAGCCGGTCGCCTATGAGCAAGGCGGCTCCCGGCAGCGCGGGCAGAATATAACCGGGCAGCTTAGAGCCCGAGAGCGAAAAGAAGGCGACGGGCACTGCCACCCAGACCAGGGCGAAGACGCGCAGCTTGCTTGAAGCCGTCGGTGAGCGCCAATTCCAGCGGCGGGCGTGGGCGAGCGAGGCCGCCAGGAACGCCGTCCAGGGCAGCGCGAAGAGCGCCATCATCGGCAGGTAAAAATAGAAGGGCTGCGGGTGGCGATACTTGTTCGAGAGGTAGCGCGCGAAGTGATGCTGGATAATGAACTGGTCCAGGAAAGTCCGGCCGTGGCGCGCGATGACGGGCGCGTACCAGGCTGCGGCGACGAGCAGCGCGAGCGGAACTCCCCACAGCAGGCTCAACAATACGGTTCTTCGCGGCCACTCGCGTCGCAATAGAAAGTAGGCGGCGACGACGCCGAAGGGAATGACGACGCCGATCAATCCCTTGGCGAGCAGCGATGCTCCAACGGCCGCATAAAATCCGGCGAGCCACCATCGACGCGAGGCTTCGGTCGTCGCAAGCTCGCAGATGATGAAGCAGGCGAGGGCCGCCGTGAGCGTCATGGTCACGATCACATCAAAGCTCGCGCCGCGCGAAAAGACGATCATCCCGGCGCTGGACAAAAGCGCCGCCCCGCTCCATAGGCCGAGGCCGCGCGCCGCCGCCGATGCCGACGACGACGACAACGCCTCTTTCTCCTGCGCGCTCTCTTTGGCTGCTTCCGCGCTCTCTTTTTCGACGCGCCGCCCGACCAGATAGATAAGGACGCCCGTGAGCAGGCCGGAACAGGCAGGGCCCAGACGCGCAGCCCACTCCGAGACGCCGAAGGCTGCGAACGCGGCCATCATCATCCAGTAGAGCAGCGCGGGCTTTTCAAACCACGGGAGGCCGCCGAGCGTCGGCGTCACGAAATCGCCGCGCTCAAGCATCTCTCTGGCGATCTGCGCATAGCGGGGCTCGTCCGGGCCGATCAACGGCAGACGACCGAGCCCGTACAGGTATAGAGCGAAAGCCGCCAGGAAGAAGAGGAGCCAGGCCCGCTTGGCAAGCGTCGAACGTAGCAAGTATAGTCACCCGAAGAAGATTAATAGTAGCCAGCGATCAGTTATCGACAGTTAGCTAAAAGCCTCGGGCTCTTGACTGACTATTGATAACTGATTGCTGGCTACTATCAACTACTAATCTAAAAACGGGAAGTTGTAAACCGTGACTCTACGCACAGCCGTCGTCGGCGTCGGACACCTGGGCCGCCAGCACGCGCGCATTCATGCCGCGCTCGCCGCCGAAGGCAGCACGCGCTTCGTCTCCGTCTGTGATCTGTCGGAGGAGACGGCGCGCGAGATCGCACGCGAGCGCAAGACCGATTGGACTACGGATTGGCGCACGCTTCCTGGCCAATGCGAAGCCGTAAGCTTAGCCGTGCCGACCGAATCGCATTGCGAGATAGCCTGCGCCCTGCTCGAAGCAGGCATTCACGTCCTGGTCGAAAAGCCCATCTCGCGCAGCCTGGAAGAGGCCGACAGGATGATCGCCGCCGCCGAAAGTGGCCGGGCGCTGCTGCAAGTCGGGCATCTCGAACGCTTCAACCCGGCGCTCGCCGCCCTGCGCCCGCACGTGCGCGCCCCTCTCTACTTCGAGATTCACCGCGTCGGCGAGTTCACCGCCCGCTCGCTCGATATAGATGTCGTTCTGGATTTGATGATTCACGATCTGGACATCGTCCAATGGCTCGTCGGAAGCGAGGTGGAAGTGACGGACGTGCGGGCCGTAGGCATTCCCGTGCTGACGCAGAGGGTGGATGCGGCCAACGCGCGGATCGAGTTCGCCTCCGGCGCGGTCGCCAATATCACCGCCTCGCGCGTCGGCACTGAAAAGATTCGCAAGATGCGTTTCTTCCAGCCGCACGATTACATCGCCGTCGATTACACGACGCGCCGAGCCTCTATCAGCAGCCTCGCGCCGTGGGCCGGAGGGGCGACGGGCGCGCGCCCCGGCGTCAACGTCCGCCACCTTGAGATAGAAGACGTAGAGCCCCTTCGCGCCGAGATCGCGGCCTTTATAGACGCGGCGCAAACGGGCGGGCCGACGCCCGTCTCGGGCGCTGACGGGCGACGCGCGCTGGCGCTTGCGCTGCGCGCCCTCGAACGTATCCACGAGCACGCCGCACAGGTCGGCGTGGGTGCTCTCAAGTAAAGAAGCGCGACTAAAGCAGCGTGACGCAAGCTCAGCCATGTCGAGCCAGGATGAAATCTCAAGTCTTCTCGCCGGGCGCATCGAGGCGGGCGACTTCCCTTCGGCCGCCTACGTGGTCGCGGAGCGGGGCTGGGTGCGTCTGGCGGACGCTCTGGGCCATGCCGTGCGCGAGCCCTCGCCCCGCGTCGCAACCCTCGACACCATCTACGATCTCGCGTCACTGACCAAGCCGCTAGTCACGGGCCTGCTCTGCGCCCTTCGTTTAGAGTCGGGCGAGCTTATCCTGGATGGCGAAGTGGGATTCCACCTGCCGGAGTTCGACCGGGGGGGCAAGTGTACGATCACAGTGGGCCAACTGCTCACGCACACGTCGGGTCTTCCGGCGTGGCGACCGCTATACATCGAAGCGGAAACGAGCGATGACGTGCTCCGCGTGATCGCCGCGCAGCCCCTGGAGTACGCGCCGGGCACGCGCGTCCTCTATAGCGACCTGGGTTTCATTACGCTCGGCCTACTGATAGAAAAGCTGGCGGGCGCGCCGCTCGCCGAGCTTGCGCGCCGCGAGCTATTCGAGCCGCTGGGGCTCGCGCGGACGTTCTTCAACCCGGATGCGGCCATGCAAACGGAGACGGCCGCGTGCGAGACGGGCAACGGCTTCGAGCGCGAGATGTGTCGTGGGATGAAGATGCGCGAGTGGGCCAACTGGCGCGAGCACCTGATCTGGGGAGAGGTGCACGACGGCAAC
>DASQYE010000018.1:0-6228 GCA_035639355.1 Pyrinomonadaceae bacterium | reverse complement strand
GCCAGAATCAAGGCCGTCTTCCCTTCCCCGTTCCTTGCGTTGGCATCCGCACCCTGATCGAGCAGGGCACGGGCCGTATCGGTCTTGCCCATCACGGTCGTATGCATGAGAGACGTGTTGCCGTCGTTGTCCTTCGCATTGGCTTCCGCTCCGCTCGTCAGTAGTATCTTGACGATCTCCGTATGCCCCTCGAAGGAGGCCCAAAGGAGCGCCGTCCCGCCGTCCTTGCTTTTCAGATTAACGTCCGCGCCCCTTCGCAGCAGTATCCTGACGACCTCCTCGCGGCCCTGCCAGGCGGCCTGTATGAGCGGCGTGCTGCCCTCCGCGTCCTGCGCGTTGAGATCGACGCCGCCGTCGAGCAGGGCCACAACGGTCGCGGAATCTCCGCTGCCCGCCGCGCGCACAAGCTCGTTGATGTGGTTCGAGCAGCCAGCCAGCACTAGCAGGCATGGAAGCAACGCCGCGCTTAATCTGAGCTTCATCATATTTTTGGGCGGCGTGATTACGCGACCTTAGCGGCGGCGCAGAAACACACACGCGCCAGGCATCATTTGACGGGCACGAGCCGCAGAATTCGATCGTCGTTGTCGGCAGGCTTGCCGCGCCCGTCGCGGTTAGAAGTTGAGAAGTAGATCGCTCCGTCCGGCCCTTCGGCGAGCGCGCGTATGCGCCCGTACCTCTTTTCCAGAAGGCGCTCCTGGCTCAAGACTCGCCGCCCGTCGAGCACGACGCGAATAATCGCTTCGCCGCGCAAGGCCCCGAAGAGAAAGTTGCCGCGAAATTGCGGGAAGGCCGTGCCCCTGTAGAACATTCCGCTCGCGGGCGCGACCGCCGGCGTGTATTCGAGCAGCGGCGACTCCATCCCGGCGCGTGCCTGCGTATGATGGATCGTGGGCCAGCCGTAATTCTTGCCGCGCTCGACTATGTTGACCTCGTCGCCGCCTCCTGGGCCGTCAAAGCCGGAGGGGCCATGCTCGGTCTGAAATTGCGTGTCCGTGCCCGGCTGCCAGTCGATTCCCTGAGCGTTGCGATGCCCGTATGTCCAGATTTCCGGTCGCGCTCCCTGTTGGCCCACAAAGGGATTGTCCGTCGGGACGCCGCCGTCGTCCTTCAAACGCAGCGTTTTTCCGGCCAGCGAATCCAGCCGCCGGGCCAGCTCGCGCTCGGTCGCGTCGCCCGTCGTGACGTATAGATGACCGTCGGGGCCGAAGCGCGCGCGGCATCCCGCGTGGTATTGCGCCGCGGGTATGTTCTCGATAATCACCCGTGGCTCGACGAGCGCCGCGCCCGTCTCGCGGAAGCGGACGACGCGCACCAGCTGATCTTCTCCGCCGCGATAAGCATAAGTCAGGTAGAGCAGATGATTGGCGGCGAATTGCGGGTGCAAGGATAAATCCATCAAGCCGCTTTCGCCCGACGGCTCTACGTCGGATAGGCGGGCGAGCGGTTCCTGTCGCAGGCGGCCGCCTTCTATGACGCGCACTCTTCCCCGTCGCTCGGTGAAGAAGATTCGACCGTCGGGCGCAAACGCGATGGCCCAGGGGACTTCCAGCTTATCGGCGACCGTCTCGACGCGAAATTGCACCGCGCCGCCCGTAGAGCTTTCGACTTCGCCCGCGCCCTTACCCGGCGGCTGACGCGCGCAGGCAATCCATGCCAGGACTATAGAGACTATTAAAGATGCGTATAGAAGCCGTTTCATATTTTAGAATCGGGGCGGCAGCGCGTCACCCCCATGACGCTGGCCGGTTATAAATAATGAAGAGTACTGGTGTCGGCAGAGAGAGATTGCGACGGCCGTCGAGTGGGCTCTCTCTCTCTGCGGCCCGTCAAGCCTGGCTGCGCGGCAGTACGGACTCTATGCTATGCAGCAGCACGATGACCTGATCCTCAGTCTCGTCCCCGCTTTTCGTCATCAGAGCCACGTAATCGCTTGTAATCTCGCACACAGTCCCTTCGTATACGCCGCCCGATAGAGTCTTAATATTAACGGTCTGTCCTTTGTAACGCCTGAATAGATTTTCCACGCGCTGCAAATCCATCACGGCTCCCTCCATTCAGCTGATCCATTATCGAAAGGGCTTACCTTAACCCCGCTATCATCTGTGGCCATCCAGGTGACGAAAAAGTACCTGTACTTATCCGGGTCCTGTAGCGTGATGAAGCGCCCGCCCCAGCCCTCTTCGGCCGGGGGCGCGACATCCGCGCCGCGCTGTCTCAATCGCCGGTAATAATCGTCAACGTCCTCGACGCCCAGAAAGAAATGTACGCCGCGCCCGCGCCTCAACATCGTCTCCAGCTGCTCTACCAGCGTGATCCTCAAGCGACCGGCCCTGAGCGTCGCCATCGGCGGCTCGGACTCGGGCGCGTTGGTCAAGACCTCCATGCCGAGCTGCTCATGGTAAAACGCGACCGATTCTTCCAGGCTGTTAACTTCCAGAAACAAGAGATCGAGCCCGGTAAAGCCCACAATCGGAGTTGCCATCGTCTCACAGGTATCGAAGAATGAAATAGACGCCGTAACCGCCGCCGCCCACGATCGACCAGAAGGCCATCTCCTGCGCGAGGACGAAACGGCGCGCCGGATGCGAGAGCGCGAATGTTTCTCTAATCATGCCGAGCGCCGAATGCGCGTGCACGATTCCGGCCAGGATTAAAAGCACTGCCAGAAGCGCCAGCGGCCACAGAAACAGCACGTACTGAAAACGAACCACAAACAGTAGCACCAGTCCGACGCCCAGAAACAAGAGGGCAGTGACGCATTGGCCCGAGATGGCGTCAGCCTGGGCCGAAGGCGAAGAGTAAGGCGGGGCCGCTCCTTCCATCACCCGAGCGCCTTCGGGCCTTTGTCTCTGCCTGTCGTAGGAGGCGCGCGTCTCCTCGTCTCGAAGCACTCCGTAGGCTTCGTTCAAGGATTTCATCTGCTCCTCGTCGCCACCGCGATCAGGATGATGAAGGACGGCCAAGCGCTTGTACAGCCGCTCGATCTCGCCGAGGGTAGCGTCCTCTTCGGCCCCAAGCACCGAATAATAATCTTTGTCGGAATCGAACGCTCTCATCAAATAACCGGGCCGCCCGCTCTTTTTTTTGAGAGATAATACTACTCGTCTCGGCCCGATCTTTCCAGACACGTAGGGGCCGTGCGGATATTATCAGAGAGGAGGCTTTATTGCTCTGCCTTTATGTTAAGCTGAGCGGCGCGGGCCGGCGAATCTTTTCGTTATATGTTCACGAGCGGAAGCGTGTTTGAGGAAAAGCGTGGCACAGGCATTCACTCCGGGCGATGACCTGGTCTTTCAGCTCGAAAGCGGCTTCGGCCTGCTGCGCGTGCTCGCCGTAGACGAGCGCGAGGATGATACCGTTTGGCATCTGCTCGCATACGAAGAGCTATTTCCAGACGTGGAGACGGCGGAGGCCGCGCTGGCCCAACCAGGCGCGCTTCATCCCAGAGTCCGGCACATGGCGCTTACCAATAGGGCTTTCGAGCGCACGCCCGCCGCCAAATTGGGCAATCGGCCCGTCACCGAAGAAGAGTTGGCAGGCTACAGAGAATGGTTGGAACGCGGCGAAAGCGCGTCAGACCGCTCAGCCCTACTGATGCTGGGACTCCGCTAATATCCGGCTCTTGAACGATTCGACCCGCTTTCCCCGATAGCGCCGCCTTCATCTGTATCGCCTGCACGCCCCAAACGAAAGGCAGCAGGCCCTTGCAGACCCGCTGCCAATTATCGTGGACGATTTATCTCTCCCGGCCGGTTCCGGGACTACTGAATGATGTCCACCGTTACGTCGTCAAGGAAGTACCAGGAGTTTAGGGTGCTGTTCTGGTCGCTCAAGAAATAGATGCGAATCCTCTGGCCCTTGTAAGGCAGAAGATTGAACGTCTTCTTGACATACCCCGCAGTCTCGGCCTGGTATGTGTAAATGGCCGGATTAGCCAAAACCGTATTGCTGGTATTTCGTATCTGGACTGTGAACGTATCATTAGCGGGGATCATGAGGGACGTTTCCTCGCTGCTGAGCCAGAGGTAGAAATTAAGGTTGGCGGATGTCGCGGTCGAGGGGATCGTCACATCCTGGTACAAGTACTCGGAGAAAGCGCCCGTATAACCACCCAACCAACCGCTCCAGGTACCCGTGCGCGCATGACCGCTCGAATTGTAGAAAACCTTTGTGGAGCCGCCATTGGTGAGCCAGGAGACAGCGCCTAGCTCGAAGCCAGGGTTCAACATAAGCTGCGAAACGGTACTGGCAACCCTTAAACTTACTGTCCGCGTCTCGCCGTTGGCGGATGCGCTGAGCGTGCCCTGCTGACTCGGGACGGCGATCGTAGTCGTGATCGGGAAAGTCTTGCTTAAAGTATTGGCCGGCACGGTGACGCTGGCCGGGATGGTCGTCGCAGGTAAGTTGTCGGTGAGCGTCACGACCATAGGAGCAGCATATAGTCGCTCTAACGTGATGGTTCCCGTCGCCGCGCTTCCGCCCGGAATCGGATTCGGGCTCACCGTCACCGATTTCACGCTTGGGAGTCGCACAGCCAGGGTGGCCGTCTTTGTCACACCGTTGCGGCTGGCCGTCACCGTACCAGTCTGCTTGGCGCTGACCACAGTCGTCGTGATCGTGAACGTCGCGCTCTTCGCATTGGCCGCAATCGTCACGCTCGCAGGAGTCGTCGCGGCCGCCAGGTTGTCCGAGAGCGTGACGGTTGCTCCGCCAGCCGGTGCCGGGCCGTCCAGTGTGGCAGTGCCTGTGACTTGGTTGCCTCCGGCTACGGATGAGGGCGAGAGCGTGACGGAGAGCAGCGCCGCCGGTCTGACCGTCAGTGCCGCCGTCTTAATGACAGTTCCATATTTGGCGCTCACGGTTCCGCTCTGACTCGCGCCGACCATCAATGTCGTAATCGTGAAGGTCGAGCTTGATTTTCCGCCCGGAATAGTGACGCTCGCGGGGACGGTCGTGGCCGCCAAATTGTCGCTCAGGGTAACGACCACACCGGCGGCCGGAGCCGGGCCGTTAAGAATAGCGGTTCCGGTGACGTTAACGCCCCCGGCCACAGAAACGGGATTGACCGATACGGCGTTGAGGGCTATCGGCGCTACGGTGAGCGGCGCTGTCTTGGCGGCTCCGCCAAAGCTCGCCGTGACGGTACCGACTTGATTGGCCGTGACGGGAATGGTCGTAATCGAAAATGTCTTGGTTTTGAGGCCCGCAGGAACGACTACGTTGACGGGCACGGTGGTCGCCGCGATGTTGTCGGAGAGCGTGACCGTCGAACCCCCTACGGGAGCAGGGTTACTCAGCGTGACGGTGCCCGTGACAGTGCCGCCTCCACCGATCGTGGGAGGGTTCAGCGACAGAGCGGCCAGACTGCCGAAGCTGACCATCACGTCCAGAGCTGTCCCGACCTTGGCCACAGCTTTTATCTGGATTCCGTTCGCAGGATCAGTAAACGTCTGCCCGATAGGCAGCGCCTCGTCATCCAGACCCACCGTCGCCGGCGTCATATCGAGCAGGTTGCTTTGCCTGTTCGTAGTGTAGCCCCAGTGTATGACGGCCCCGTTGTAGGCCGAAGCGCTATTGACCAATTGCTGACGGAACTCTATCCAGTAGAAAGTGCTGGCATCCCTTTGAATCTTGAGCGCACGCAGGCCCGTGGCGGACACGGAATCATACGCCTGGATGCGGTATGTCCCTGGGGCGGTAATCACAGGAGCGTCAACAGTGGGCAGCCAGTTCAGCATATTCTTGAACCAGGCGTTGAAGTGGTTCGCTATGGTGGTATTACCTGCTCCCATAGTATCGAAAGGATCGCCGTATTCCTGGCTCGTCCCCGTACCTACAGTGCCGCTGGTAGTCTTCCATAGATTCGCATGATTAAGACCATAATTATGGCCGACCTCGTGGCCCGCCTCTCGAAAACTGAAATAGCCGTTAAGCCAAGTTCCCTTGCCGCCTATGTAGCCGAGTCCGGCCCACGTAAAAGCCGGGATGCGCTTGAATGCCACGACGTCCAGATTGTGAGTATTAGGATAGCCAGCCGTAACGGCCGCCGCGCGAGCGTCCGTTAATAATCTTGAAGGGTCTTGCCCGCCATAAAAGGCAGCCGTCTGAGGCATACGCAGAACGTTCGTCACCGTGCCCGCAATAGATGTCTTATTGTATGAATTGTTCTTGTAGAAGGTATTAACTTCCGAATTGATGAGATTCAGAGCGCGCGCAGCGGTCAGC
>DASQYE010000017.1:0-2563 GCA_035639355.1 Pyrinomonadaceae bacterium | reverse complement strand
GGGTCTGGCTGCGCGTGGCGGCCTTGAGCTTCGGCGGGCCCGCGGGGCAGATCGCCGTGATGCACAGGATCCTCGTGGAGGAGAAGCGCTGGATCTCGGAGAGCCGGTTCCTCCATGCCCTCAATTACTGCATGCTGCTGCCGGGCCCGGAGGCCACGCAGCTCGCCATTTATATCGGCTGGCTGCTGCACAGAACTTGGGGCGGCATCGCAGCGGGCGTATTCTTCGTCCTCCCGTCGGTCTTTCTTCTGCTCACGCTCTCGTACATCTACGCGGCTTACGGTAATGTCCGCGCGGTCTCGGGCGTGCTCTACGGTTTCAAGCCCGTGGTCGTCGCCATCGTGGTCGAAGCCGTCTTGAAGATCGGCGCGCGCGCCATCAAGCGATGGGCCCACCTGGGCGTCGCTGTCCTGGCCTTCATCGCTATTTATCCCAGGCTCGAACGGTTCTTTCCGCGCGTACCGTTCCCGATGCTCGTCCTGGCGGCGGGCCTCGCGGGCCTCGCGGGCGCACGCTTCTTCCCGAAAGTCTTCGAGCAGGCGGGGAACGCCGTTGCGACGAAGCGTACGGGCCAAGGCGAGGATGCCGGCCACGAGGACGCTCGTGACTCGCGCGGCGCATACGTAGAGACTGTGATCGACGACCATGCGCCGCCGCCTGCGCATACGCTTCCGTCGCGCCGCCGCGCTCTGCGCACGCTCTGCTTTGGGCTCGCGCTGTGGGCGCTGCCTTTTGCCGCGCTCGTCGCCTGGCGCGGGTGGGGCGGGCTTCACGCGCAGGAATATCGTTTCTTCACGAAGGCCGCGCTCGTCACTTTCGGCGGGGCTTACGCCGTGCTCGCCTACGTCACGCAGGCGGCCGTGGGCTCATACGGCTGGCTGACGCACACGCAGGCCGTGGACGGGCTCGCGCTGGCCGAGACGACGCCTGGGCCGCTCATAATGGTCTTGCAGTTCGTAGGCTTCATGGCCGGATGGAATCACCCTGAGGGCTTGAGCCCGGCCATGAGCGCCGTCGTGGGCGCTCTCATCACGTCCTACACGACCTTTCTCCCGTGCTTTATCTTCATCTTCATCGGCGCGCCTTATGTCGAGGTGCTGCGCGGCAATCGGTTGTTGCAGGGCGCTCTGGCGGGAATCACGGCGGCGGTGGTTGGAGTGATACTGAGCCTCGCGCTGGTGTTCGGGTGGGCGGTCATCTTCGGAGCGGGCGGGCTAACGAGCGGCGCGGACTGGTTCGCCGCCCTGATGAGCATCGCGGCCTTCGTCGCGCTTTACAGGTTCAAGGCGGACGTGCTGTGGGTGGTCGTCGCGGGCGGCTGCATAGGGCTCGCCCGCTCGCTCTTTGTTGATTTTGGATTTTAGATTTTGGATTGGCGAGCGGATTCGGGTGAAGGTGGTTTGGGCTCGCCTTACGACCTGATGCGATAATGCTTGAAGAAAAACAGGAGACGGCAGAGCTGAAGGGAGGGACGCGCCGCTCGCGCGTGGCCTACTTTCTGGGTCTGGAGCGCAACGTCGCAGCGGTCTCGGCCGCTCTCTTCCTGATCGGCCTCGGCGAAGAGTTGTGGAAAAAGTTTCTGCCGAAGTACCTGGAAGCTCTGGGCGCGGGAACGGCCGTCATCGGATTGTTCGGCACGACCAGGGATTTCTTCGACGCCATTTACCAGTATCCGGGCGGATGGCTCGCCGACCGCCTGGGACGCCGCCGCGCCTTCCGCACCTTCCTGGCGCTGGCCTTCATCGGCTACCTGGTCTATCTGTTGAGCCCGTCGTGGCCGTTCGTCTTCGTCGGTCTCGCTTTCTCGATGGCGTGGGCCAGCATGGCGAGCCCCGCGATCTTCGCCGTGATCGGCGACGCGCTGCCGAAAGAGCGCCGCGCGATGGGATTCACAATCCAGTCTATGTTGAAGCGCGTGCCGATGACGATTGCGCCTCTTATCGGCGGCGCATTCGTCTTCACTTACGGCATTCGGGCGGGCGTTCGGCTGGGTCTAACGCTGACGCTGGTGCTGGTGGCAATCACGGCCCTCATCATCTCGGCGATCAATATCCCTATCATCCTCGGCGAGCCGGCGCGGCTCAGGGGCGTGTGGGACTCTTTCCACAGCGCGCTCAAGCGGCTGCTCATCTCCGACATCATCATCCGGACGTGCGAGGGCATGGCCGAAATCTTCATCGTCCTCTACGTGACGAACGTGACCGGCCTCAGCGTGCCGCAATACGGCTCGCTCGTCGCCGTCCAGATGGCGACGGCGATCCTGGTCTACATCCCGGCGGCGAAGGTCGCCGACCGCGTCGGGCGTAAGCCCTTCGTCATCGCCACCTTCGTTTGCTTCGCGCTCTTCCCCGTGGCGGTCGTGCTGGCGCGGGGCTTCACGGCGCTCGTCTTCGCTTTCGTCGTCGGGGGCTTGCGGGAGATCGGCGAGCCGTCGCGCAAGGCGATGATCGTGGACTTCGCGCGGGAAGACCTCAGGGCGCGAACCGTCGGGCTCTACTACCTCGTGCGCAGCATCACCATCACGCCCTCGGCCGCGTTGGGCGGGCTGCTCTGGCAGCTTGAG
>DASQYE010000016.1:0-3805 GCA_035639355.1 Pyrinomonadaceae bacterium | reverse complement strand
ACATTGACCCGGAGGCCGGAATTATCAAAATAGAGTTTCACGGCTGGCAAAGCGTTGAAGCTTATAATCAGGAGCTGCCGTCAATACCGGGCGCGAAGAAACTTTATCAATTCGACGGGACGCGCTACTTCGACGTGATAGCCATGCCCTGCTCTTTGGGGCCGGGCGCTCCCGTTGTGGCCGAGATGGTAAACCTCGCAAATCAACTTGCTATGGCGGAGAAGGACGTGGTAGGCCCCGACGGCCCTATATCATTCTTCGAGACGGCCATACCGGCGAGCTAGGCTCTTGCGACATTGGGGACGGCTCACCTCCGTCATTTTGCTGGCTGATCAGTGTTCTCCTTACCCTTGCGCGCAACCACTAAGATATTTCCACGCATGAATGAGAATCGTTCCGAGTAGTTAGCAACTCTTTCATACAACACGCCTAGGTAGTAGAGGCGTGGAAATGTTGCCAAATAATCCGGTGGGCCTTCGATGCATTTCATATCTTCGATCTCAAATCCGCACTCTTTGAGTATGTGCACGATCCTTCTTTTACTGTTAAATCTATAAAGGGTCGGGTATGAATCTTCCTCTTTCCTTCCGATGCGCTGAAGGACAGAAGAGCGTAGCGTGTCAGGCATCAGGATTGAGGCAATCGGCACGTAGTGCCAGACGTTAGGCGTGCGGAAGATGAGCCATCCCCCAGGCTTTAAGATGCGGTGAATCTCTGTAACGATCTTGCGCGGGCGCTCTACATGCTCAAAGACGAAATCGGAAAAGCAAACGTCGAACGATGAAGAAGGAAACGGCAGTCTCGCGCCGCTTGCGACAGCACTCCTGTGGACATAAGGGTTAGATAAAACAACGGGGTTAATATCAACTCCAGTAACGACCGCTAAATCTCTATAGTCGTGACTCTCGTGGCCGCGCCCAGCGCCCAAGTCCAGTAACAAAGAGCCGGGTGATAGTCTATCTCTAATCCACTGCTGAAGAATAGGTGTGCCGTCGATTGCGGCAGGGTAGGTGGCGGGATAGAATCGCTGGCGAAATGTTCCTGCGGTGGGACGCATGAGGTTTCCTTTCAAGTCGGGAACGGTATCAACAAAACAGAAGCGGTGCAAGCGCAACCTACTACAATAAGCTGTCAAAGGCTTGTCAAAACCTGGTAGCGGAGGCCAGTTTTGGGGGTCTTGTGAGGTGGGTTTAGTAAAAGATGTGCAAACGGTCGTTTAGTAAATGATGTGAAAACGTTTAGTAAACGATCTGCAAAGCTACAGCGGCCCATTATAATCAAGGGATGCGCCTCGCGGATAGCCCCTCGCCGCGTGTTGCGTGCACGGCACACGTTGCACAGGTAAAACAGGCGTGTTATAGTCGTCCCACTCCCGAAAAGCTTAGAGCATCCGTGCCGGCGTGTGCCCGCAAGAGTCGGGCTGCACGGGCTTTTTAAGGCAACGGCATGGCGGGAGGCGAATCCTGAATGGGCTTGAGGCTGTACTGCAATCGCTACGCGCATTTCAAAGAGCCGCTGGTGTGCTCCGTGGTCTGTCCCTTTCGCACGCGCTGCCAGGACTTCGCGCTTTTCTACGACGCGCATCGCGACGAAGTGGATTTACAGGTCGAGGGGTATTTCACCGCGCAGGCCGCGACGCCGCCAAAGCGAGCGCGCACGATTCTAACGTCTGCCGCGCCGCACGCAGAGATGCGCGCGCTTATTAAACTGGAGGTCAAACGAGAGATGCCCGAAACAACATACATCTGGATTGGAAAAGACGATCAGGCCGAGCTGCTCAACCTGGAGGAGATCATTCGCAGAGCCGAGCGCGGCGCGAAGGCCAAGAATATTTACAAGGTCGCGCAGGAGATGGAGCTGCGCTTTCAGCTCGTGCCGCGCAAGCGAATCGAGAAGGCGAAGCGCACCGTCGCCGCCGAGGCCGAACGCGCCGCCGCGCGCCGCTCCTCGCGTCTGCGGCCCGTAGCCGTGGAAGCGCCCGCGCCGCCATCACCGCTCGCCGCAACCCCGGCGGCGAATGCTCAGGCAGCGCAGCAACCTTCACGCCGCGCGCGCGCACGTATTGCGAAAGCCGCCAGCGAAAGATAACGACGGAAGATACTGAGGACGAAAGGGCGTCGCGCTCTTCCGGGCGCGGGCTCTCTCTCTCTTGCGCGGGCCAGCCCCGCCATATTCCGCCTTTTATCCTCTGACCCGCCCCGCGCCCGCGCATTTCCCATTGGCGTTGAAGCAACTCGCAGCCCCCTTGCATGCGTCCGACAAGGACGCGTGCGGGGCTCTCTCGGCCGGGCGCTTGCCAAAGCCTCGCGACGCCGTGCATACTCGGAAAAAGAGTTCCATTTGAGTTTGGCCTTGAGCAATGATCTATTCACGTTTACTTTTCAAGCTCCCCGTCAGACATATCACTTACACCGCCCTGACGCTCATCCTTCTGTGCGTCTGCGCCTCTTTTGAGAGGCCCCTTCACGCGCAGGAAGACCCCGGCGATGTGGTGCGAGTTGAAACCAACCTGGTACAGCTCAACGTCGGCGTAGTAGACCGCCAGGGCCGCGCCGTGACTAATCTTTCGCGCAGCGATTTCATCGTCTACGAGGACGACGTGCGCCAGCCGATCGTCAATTTCGAGCCCACGGCGACCCCCTTCAGCCTCGTCCTGCTGCTCGACATGTCCAGCTCGACGCTCAATTTCCGATCGACGCTCAAGCAAACAGCGCTGCGTTTTATAGACGCGCTGGGGCCTTCGGATCGCGTCGCCGTCCTTAGTTTCGACGTGAAGGTGGACATGCTGGCGAAATTTACAACCGACCGCAGAAAGATCGCCGATGCCATCTCTTACGCGGACGGTAAAGGCGAGACGCATTTCTACCAGGCGCTACGGCGCTCGCTCGAAGAGCTGGCCAAAGAGGGCCAGCGTCGCAAGGCCATCATCGTCCTCAGCGATGGGCTGGACACGGAGATGCGTAACATGGACCGCCTCTCGGCCGGAAACGCCAGGACTAATGAAGAGGCCGTCGCCTCCATCAAGCCCGAAGCGAGCGCCTCGCTCAACGAGGTCTTGAACGCGGCGGATCGCCAGGGCGTGACGATCTATCCGCTGGCCCTGCCCTCGGGCGATCCACAGCGCCTAGCCTTCCCCGACCCTAAGCAGATAGCCATTTACACATCGGCGCGCACGCGAATGCAGGCGCTCGCAGACCGCACGGGCGGCCGACTCAACGCGATCAGGCGGCTCGAAGACTTAGGCTTTCTTTACGCAGAGGTGGCGGCTGACCTGCGCACGCTCTACAGCGTCGGCTATCAGCCCTCCGGCGGACGCGCCCGCGACGGACGCTGGCGCAAGATTCGCATCGAGGTAGCCCGCCCCGAACTGATCGCGCGCACACGTCCCGGCTACTACGCGCATTGATCGGCGAGTAAAAGGACGCGCCTTTACGAATGACCTGATGCCCGCTTGACACTCTTTATAGCCATCCGTAGAATTCTTTCTTCCGCTTTATATTAAAGCGCACCCGTAGCTCAGTTGGATAGAGTACTTGACTACGAATCAAGGGGTCGGAAGTTCGAGTCTTCCCGGGTGCATCATTCTTCTGGAAGAGGCTGCTGTGATGGCAGCCTTTTTTTATTCAATCTTTCAGTTGCATGATAAGATTGCTAAATGAAAACAGAATCTCAAATTCCTCACAACTCAAACTATAAAACCTGTTCGAGGTGTAAAGTAAGCAAGCTAATCAGTGAATTTGATTTTAAAAACACAGCGGCGGGCGTACAGCAACCTTACTGTAGAGAGTGCGGCAAAATATTCACT
>DASQYE010000015.1:0-2313 GCA_035639355.1 Pyrinomonadaceae bacterium | reverse complement strand
ATGCAGTCTTCGGCCTAAATCGTAGAGCGCGACCGCAGCCGCTGCGGCTAAGACCAGTTGGACGAAGACCACACCCGGCAGACCCGTTCCGCTCAACCGGCAGAACGCGATTAACAGTGCATAGCCGGAGTAAGATATTTGTCTTCCCTGAAGCGGAAGTCCCCGCAGCAAGTTGTCAGCGCCTTCCAAGTACCTCGGCGAATCTCCCCCCAGGCGAATGCCCCCGCTAATCAGGAGCGTCAGGTTCACGGCCAGGAATAAAGACACGAGCACGGCGCTCGCCATGTTCAGATACGCGTAGAGACGGCGAGCCCTCCTGTCGGGCTGTTCTACTGAGCCGGAAGTCTTTACCTGCATCTGCGAATGTGAACCCTCTGCGAGAGTGAATTTCGTCGGTCAAGGCATTCTATTTTACGTGAACCCGTCCCCGCCACCATTTCGTCTGCGCTCAGAGCACGGGCCGCATCAGTCCTGATTAGAGAGACGACGGGCGCAGGCTGCTCCTGGAACTTTTCAAAGCCCATAAATTATGCCAAGCTGGCGAACACGACAGGCTTGTGCACTGGCGGCCCCTCTAAAATGATAACGGTTCGTTCATGACAACTCTTAAAGTCGGGCTCATCGGCTGCGGCCATATAGCGCAGAGAGCGCACCTTCTCAATCTAAAGGGGATGCCCCGCGTCGAGCTGGTTGCGTTCGCCGAGCCGGAACCGGAGCGGCGGCGGGCGGCCGCGCGCCTCGCGCCGAAAGCAAAGGCTTTTACGGATTACGAGGAGCTGCTGGAAAGCGCAGAGGTGGACGCGGTCGTCATCTGCCTGCCGAACGCGCTTCATGCGGCGGCGGCCGTCGCGGCCCTGAAGCGCGGCAGGCATATATACCTGGAGAAGCCCCTGGCGACGAGTCTTGACGAGGCGCAAGCCGTGATTGAAGCATGGCGACCGGCCGGAGTCGTCGCCATGATGGGGTTTAATTATCGCTTCAATAAACTTTATGAATCGGTGCGAGGGCACATCCGTTCGCGTACGCTCGGTCAACTGCTCTTCGCCAGATCGGTCTTTTCCACCGCCGTAGAAGACCTGCCGCTCTGGAAGAGAGCGAGACGAAGCGGCGGAGGCGTGCTGCTCGATCTGGCCTCTCACCACCTGGACCTGCTTCGCCATATCTTCGGTCAGGAAGTGTTGGAAGTCTTTGCCGAAATCCGTTCGCGCAAGAGCGACGGCGACAGTGCGACGCTACATCTGCGGCTCGCCGATGGAATGACGGTGCAATCCTTCTTCTCGACGGGAGCGGTCGAGGAGGACAGCTTAGAGATTTACGGAGAGGGGGGCAAACTGAGCGTTGATCGCTACGTCTCGCTTGAGGCTCGCATCACTGGGCCCAGGCTGGGCGGCTTACGGCTCGGCCAATTGCGGCACGGCATGCGCAGCCTGGCGCGCAGCCCGTATGTGCTCGAAAAGATGCGTGCGCCCTTGCAGGAGCCCTCCTATCGCGCGGCGCTCTCGGGCTTCGTCTCCGCCGCGCAGACCCACACACATCCCGCGCCGGATTTGCTCGACGGTTATCGTAGCCTTGCGGTGGTCTTGGCGGCGGAAGAGTCTGCCAGGACGGGAAGGCCGATTTCAATCGCCGAGTCGCTTGACGAAGGCCGCTTAATCGACCTCGCCGGGGAAGGTGAAAAAGCGGCTGTGAGTTTCGGAGGGAAAAGGTGAGGTCGAATAGTTTACCCGCGATGTCAGTGATAGTTGTGACGCCCGATCGTTACGATACGGTGCGCAAAACCATGAGGCATCTCAGGTCGCAAAAGGTGAAAGACCTTCTTGAGGTCGTGCTGGTCGCGCCGTCTGCGGACGGCCTCGGGCTGGACGAAAAAGAGTTGAGGGGTTTTCATCAATTCAGCGTCGTCGGCGTCGGCCACATGCGCTCGACGGCCAGGGCGCGGGCCGTGGGTGTGCGCAAGGCTTCCGCGCCCGTAGTGGCGTTCGCCGAAGACCACGCCTTCCCTGCTCCGGGCTGGGCCGAGGCGCTTATCAATGCTCATAGACAGGATTGGGCGGCCGTAGGCCCGGCGATGGCGAATGCCAACCCCGGAAGCTTGACGAGCTGGGCCAACCTGGCGGTCGAGTATGGCCCGTGGCTCGCTCCCGTTGAGGGCGGAGAGGTTGAACACCTGCCCGGCCATAACGGCTCGTATAAGCGCGAGCTTTTACTTGAGTACGGCGACAGGCTCGAAGAGATGCTCGATGCCGAAAGCATTCTGCAATGGGATTTAAGGGCACGTGGACACCGCCTCTATCTTGAGCCCAAAGCGCGCAC
>DASQYE010000014.1:0-4553 GCA_035639355.1 Pyrinomonadaceae bacterium | reverse complement strand
AGCGATTTCGAGTTGGGTTACAGCCCGAAAGAGATAAAATGCGGGAAGGCGGATTGCGAGCATGAGTCTGTCACATTATGCCTGGATGCAGATTCGTGGGTTATGAGTCGAATCACAGAGACATTGCTACGAGCGCAGGAGAATCTATATTTAGCCCTTGGGGTTAGGAGTAGTGCGGTTATTCACCCGTACCAGCGATCCAAACTGGAGCAGAATTTGAGTTATATTTTGTCCCATCCTTTGGTCAGCAGATTTGTGTTTGAGACCCCGGCTGAATTTATCAAACGCGTGGAATAAACCGGGGCGGTATAAACTCGAAGTAGAGCATGTGCGCCTCGATGATCATACGAGCCGAGCGGCCCTGCGAGCATGGCTCTCGTGATGTTTCCTCGCTGAAAAGGTAAAGACAATTTGCGGGCGGCAGCTGGAATTCAGGCGTTCGGCTACGAACGCTGAAAAACAGATCGCGCATGTTAATCCTCATTTCGATCCCTCTTCCGTCCAGGAATACTAGGCCGTCTTAACGACTCTCACAGCCTTTTCCGCGTCGGCCAGGCGTCGCAGCTCATACAGCTTCATCAAAGCTTCAACCGGCGAGAGCGAGTCCAGGTCGAGCCCGGCCAGCAGCTTTGCGATCTTCGCCTCGTTTGCGGAAGCGGGCTGCGCGCCGCCGGGTGCTGCCGCCGTTACTTTAATCGCGCCGTCTCTTGCTTCCGCCTGTGCTTCGTACTCTCCTAAAAGCTCTTCGGCGCGGCGCACGACGGGTCGCGGCAGGCCAGCGAGCCTGGCCGCATAGACGCCGTAGCTCTTCAGAGCGATCCCAGGACTTATCTTGTAAAGGAAGCTGAGCTCGCTTCCCTCTTCGGCTATCTCGACGTGTAGATTGGTCAGGCGCGGCAGAACGTGGGCCAACTCCGTCAGCTCATGGTAATGCGTCGCGAACAGCGTCTTGGAATGAATCTGCGGGTGGTTGTGTATGTATTCGAGCACGGCTCGCGCCACCGCAAGGCCGTCATAAGTTGATGTCCCGCGCCCAAGCTCGTCCAGTAGTATGAGCGAGCGCGGGCTCGCGTGATGCAGAATCTGCGCCGTCTCGATCATCTCGGTCATGAAGGTGGACTCGCCGCTGCCGATTCAATCGTAGAGACCTATGCGCGTGAAGATGCGGTCGCAGAGTCCTACGGTCGCCTCCGTGGCCGGGACGAACGAGCCCGTCTGGGCCATCAGGACGATGAGCGCCGTCTGGCGCAGGTAGGTTGACTTGCCGGACATGTTCGGCCCTGTGATTAGAGCGACCTGCGGCGCGCCCTCCGTGCCAAGCTCCGTATCGTTGGCGACGAACGCGCCCGCCTCGATTGATCTTTCGAGCACAGGGTGGCGTCCATCCCTGATACGAAGCTCCGGCGAATCTATTATCTTCGGCCGCACGTACTGGTTGGCTGCGGCGACTTCGGCGAAGGAAGCGACGGCGTCAAGATAGGCCAGAGTGGAGGCGGCGGCCAGAATCTCCGTGCGATTCTTGGAGACCTCGACGCAGACGTGACGAAACAGACTAGCCTCCAGTTCAAGGATGCGCTCCTGCGCGTTGACGACCAGCGATTCATGCTCTTTAAGCTCGAGCGTGATGAAGCGCTCGGCGTTCGTGAGCGTCTGCTTTCGCCTGTATTCGTCCGGGACCAGGTGCAGGTTGGGGCGCGTGACTTCGATGTAATGGCCGAAGACCTTGTTATAGCCGACGCGCAGGCTCTTGATGCCAGTGCGTGCGCGCTCGCGCTGCTCCATCTCGGCCAGGT
Source organism: Pyrinomonadaceae bacterium (assembly GCA_035639355.1). Taxonomy (GTDB): domain Bacteria; phylum Acidobacteriota; class Blastocatellia; order Pyrinomonadales; family Pyrinomonadaceae; genus DASQYE01. The sequence goes on along the minus strand of DASQYE010000014.1, from coordinate 2,760 downwards.
AGGTCTTACCGTCGCGCAGCAGAGCGCGCAGCTCGTCCAGCTCCGCAGAGAATCCCTCGCGAATGAGACCCGCCATACGGCTTCGCGGCAGCTCGTCCGTGACCGCGCGGCGTATAAGCTTCGCCGTGGCTTCGCAGGGCGGCAGGGCGGCGAGCGCAGAGCCGAAGCGCTTCGCGTCGCGCTGCAATACGGCGCGCACGCGCAGGATAGCTTCAAGGCTCTGGGCCAGCGCCTGTACCTCCTGGGCCGAGGCGATAGAGGCGCGGGCGCGCGACGACAATCGCTCAAGGTCGTGTATGTTTTCGAGCGCGGCGCGAAGCTCCGCCGCGTCCCTTGCGTGATCGATCAACCAGGCGACGTGCTCCTGGCGGCGGACAAGCTCGGCTGCGTCCAGCAAGGGTTGGCGCAGCCAGCGCCGCAGCAATCTCCCGCCCATCGCCGTGCGCGTCCGGTCAAGTACGGAAAGCAGCGTCGGCCCCCCCGCGCCGCCGTCAAAGATTTCAAGGCTTCGCATGGTCTGCGCGTCGAGCATCATGAAGCCTTCGGTGTGATAGCTCGAAAGTCTAATCAATTGTCCGGCCGCCTGCGTCTGCGTGTCGCGCAGGTAGGCGATCAAAGCCCCTGCGGCTGAGGCCGCCAGCGACCAGCGGATCAGTCCAAGTGGAACGAGCGAGCGCGTCTGGAAATGCTCAAGCAGCGTGCGGCGAGCGTTTGCGAACTCGAAATGGCGGTCGTCGAAGCGCGTGATGAACCCAGGCAGGGCGTTATCCGCTTCAGGACTTCTCGCCGGTAAAAGCAGTTCCGAGGGCGCGACGCGTTGTAGTTCCGTGATCGCCGCCTCGCTCTCCAATTCAGTGGCGGCGAACTCTCCCGTCGTCACGTCCGCATAAGCAACGCCGGCGCGATTGCCTTCGCGGACGTAGGCGGCAAGGTAGTTGTTCGCTTTGCTCTGAAGCAGGCCGGGCTCTATGACCGTGCCTGGCGTGACGATGCGCACCACATCGCGCTCTATGAGACCGCGCCCGGCTTCGCCCTTGACCGGCGTCGAGGAGAGTTGTTCGCAGATGGCTACGCGATGGCCGCGACCGATCAAAGTCGATAGATGACGCTCAAGACTATGATAGGGCACGCCCGCCAGCGGGACGCGAATGTTCTTCCCCATAGGCTTTGAGGTCAGGACTATGTCCAGCTCGCGTGCGACCAGTCGCGCATCGTCGTCGAAGGTCTCGTAGAAATCGCCTATGCGAAACAGCAATATGGCGTCGCGGTGACGCTGCTTGATCTCCTGGTATTGTTTGTAGAGGGGCGTGGTTGCCGTCATCGCTCGAAGATTTCCGTGAGAAGGTCTTCGACCGAGGTGAGGGCGCGGTGAAGTCTCTGTAGTTGCTCGAAGCTTAAGATAGCCGTGACACGACCGATCTCGTGAAAAGCCCCGGTGCGCGCCTGGCTCATGGATTTCAGCGCGCGCACAGTATCATGCTCGCTCGTCACGACCAGAAAAGGCTTGGAGCGCTGCGCTTCATAGGCGCGCTTCAATTTGGCGAGCGCCGCGTCTATATTCCCCTTGCGCTGAACCTCGAAAACGTGACTGAGACGCGGGCTCATCTCGCTTGCGCGCCAGACGACATCGTAATACTGGAACTCCTGCTCGGCGTGATAGCCGAGCACGCGACCTATGTCCAAAAGCATCTGCTGCACGTCCGAGTGCGATAGCGCTGCGGCCTGTGCAGGGTTTTCCGCCCCGGCTTCGGAGAGTGAAAATTGCAGCCCCTCGTCCGTCGCACGGCGACGGCCAGCCGCCGTCACGCTCCAGTGCCCGCGCCGCCTCTCGATCTGCCGCTTGTCCGAGAGCGTGCGGCCGGCGCGCTGCACGAGCCTGCGCCACTGCGCGTGATGTCCATTGCCGAAGGGGCGAACCTCTTCAGCCCCCATCTGAGGGAAATATGCCACGAGCCGCTGGTATAGAAAACGCACGTCCTCGTCCCCGCCTGTGGCGACGAGTTCTTGTAGAATCGGAAGCTCGATCCGTGCGACGCCTGGGTATGCCATCGCCGATATTGGTGTGTTGCCGTCAGGGTTTGGCCGAATTGAGAAAACCGTTTTTCGGCTGCCTACGCGATTAAAGTTACAGGAGAAGCGCTCCGGCAGGCAAGCGCGAGCGAGCACCAATGCTTGAAGGCAGCCGGGAGAATCTTCTTCTCCCGGCTGCCTTCAAGAGCGTGTTTCAAGGATGTCGCCGTTGCTCAGGCGGCCCGCGATGCTCCTTTGAGGTCGAAGCAGCCGTGAATCTCTTCCGCTTCGAGCGTGTCGCGCTCCATCAAGCCTTCGACCAGCCGCGCAATCGCATCGCGGCTCGCGTCAACCATCTCGCAGGCGCGCGTCATCTGCGCGTTGATGATGTCGTTGGTGGCGTGTTCGACGCGGTCTAAAAGTGCCTGGCTATGCGGGTCTTCGGGTTTGCCTAGGTGAATCGGCCCGAGCGGGCTCATGCCAAACTCCGCGACCATCTTGCGCGCTATCTCTACGGCGCGCTCGATGTCGTTGGAAGCGCCCGCCGTCATCGTCTCAAGCAGCAGTTGCTCGGCGGCGCGGCCTCCCAAAAGCATGGCGACCTGGTCTTCCAGGTACTCGCGCTTCTTCATCAATCGGTCGCGTTCGGGCAAAGACTGCGTCACGCCCAGCGCACGTCCGCGCGGAAGGATTGAGACCTTATGAATGGGGTCGCCGTTTTTCACAAGGAGTCCGACGGCGACGTGGCCC
>DASQYE010000013.1:0-8392 GCA_035639355.1 Pyrinomonadaceae bacterium | reverse complement strand
CCATCCGGCTGATACGTATGGAGGAGGCTGGCCGACAGCTACAACAGGCGCTCGACATGGCGACGGCGAGCGGAAATGATCTACAGAAGATCACGGCCCTGTTGGGTTTCAGCTTCCTGCACACGACGCAGGGCGCGCTCGCCAATGGACAACAATATGCCAACGAGGCGATAGCTTACGCCGAGCAGCGCGGGCTTGAAACCATCATCGGTCGCGGCCTGAACGAACTGGGGCTCGCCTACTGGGCGAGCGGCGATTACGACGAGGCCGAAAAACATTTCAAACAATCGCTCGACTACGCGCGGCGAAACAAAGTCAGGCTGCGCGAGGCGTTCAGCCTGATGAACCTGGGCGGGCTTGCTATTCACAGGCTGCGCACGGAGGAGGGCCTGGGCTATGTCAAAGAAGCGCTCGCCTTCTTTCAGCAGGCCGGTTACCGCACCTACGTCTCGATCTGCCTGACGAGCCTCGGGCGCGCGCTGCGCCATCAGGGTGATTACGAGGCCGCGCTCCAGGCATTTCAGCAGAAGCTGCAACTCGCGCGCGAGACCAACGATCAGACGCAGATAGCCTTTTCATACGGCGACATGGGCACGGTGCTCGGCGAGCAGGAGCGATTCCCTGAGGCGCTCGCGCGCTATGACGAGAGCTATCAGATCAACCGCTCGCTCGGAAGCCGCGTCAGCATCACCTACAACCTGCTCAATCGCGGCAATGTGCTGTGGAGAATCGGGCGTTACGACGAAGCGCGCGAGGCGCTCAAACAGGCATCGACGCTCGCCTCGCAACCCGACGGCAGCTATAAGCCTGTGCTCGCCGAGGTCTCGCTCCGAGAGGCCGAGATGGCCCTGAGCGAGCGGCGCTTGGGCGAAGCCAGGGCGGCGGCCGAGCAGGCGCTCAAACAGGCGTCCACGCCCGGCGGTAAGGATTTCATTTACAAAGACGTGGCGGTTCAGGCAAAGTACACACGCGGGCTATCACAGGCTTTCTCGGGAGCGACGGGCGAGGCCCGCAGGTCTTGCGAAGAAGCTGTCGAGATGGCGAAGAATGCGGGCGATGCGGCGCTTCTGTCAAGGGCGCTGCTGGCGCTGGCCGAAGCGCTCCTTGAAGACGGCGATTCGCAGGGCGCACTCGCCAGGGCTTTAGAGGCGCAGGAGAGGCTCGCCCGCGCAGGCCAGCTGGAATCGGAATGGCGCGCATGGCTCTTAGCTGCGCGCGCCAGCCGTAACAAGGGGGATAACCTCGCTGCCCGGAATCAACTTGAGCGTGCTGCAAACATTCTCTCGCAGCTTGAACAGAAGTGGGGGCAAGCAGTTTTCAGCATTTACCTCACGAGACCCGACATTCGATCCTTGCACAAACAACTCGGCGTAACACTACCCGCCGATTCTTAAACCACACTCACCCCGTAAGGAGATAAAGATATGTCCCAAGAGAATATAGACCCCACGATGAATAAACCGCTGCCGGAGAGCGGAGCGCCGTTTCTCTACATGCAGGGCGACGAGCCTCCGGGCGGCGGCGGCGGCCTGCGCCCCACCACAACAAATACGGAGGAACCAGACCCCACAGCGAGCACGGATGAAGTCAACGCTTACATCGATCCAAATGCACCCCCCGTCAGCGATAGCAGTACCGACACGAAGACGGATGAGTCGCTGCCGGCAGGTACTACATCTGCGATAGGTGACGAGCCGCCGGGAGGTGGCGGCGGAGGCAGCACCAGTTAGTTTATCCTGACAGCTAGAGGATAGCTCCGTGTATTCAAACCCGACCTATCCTCTATGACTTTCATGGTTGGCCGCTAAACGATCGAAACGACGTGTCCCGGACAGCCGGGGCCAAACCCTACGGACGGAAGGCGCGCCGCGCATGGCATGCGCGGCGCGCCTTCTGAATTAAGTCCCAAGTTTAGGTTCGGCGGGCCGGATAATAGGCTATAATGAAAGCTCACCCCGAAGCGGCTTCCTGACACCCCCTCTTCAAGCCCTCTCTTAGCCCCCCTAGGTGGGCTTCATCGCGGTCTATCACAGGAGCATAAATAAGGCCATGAGAAATCTAATCGATAGACTGAGCGCCGCCGTCTTTGCCTTGAGCTTGCTCGCATCGCTTGCGCTTGCCCAGGGCGAGTTGCGTTACAAAGAGCTGCCGAACTTTCATCAGGTGAACGACCGACTCTGGCGCGGCGCTCAGCCGCGCGAGGGCGGCATCCGAAAGCTGGCCGCGCTCGGCGTCAAGACTATTCTAAACCTGCGCGCCGAAGACTCCCGCGCCCTCACCGAAGAACGTGAAGCGCACGTCGCGGGCCTGCGTTATTTCAACGTCGCGATGGAGGGACTCGACAGGCCGAAGGATGAGATGGTTGACCGGGCGCTGGCGATCATTAACGATCCTGCAAACCAGCCCGTCTTCGTTCATTGCAAGCACGGCGCAGATAGAACAGGCACGGTCGTCGCAATCTATCGCATCACGCACGACGGGTGGTCTAGCGAGCAAGCGCTGCACGAAGCAAAACAGTATGGCCTGAGCTGGATACAGTTCGGGATGAAGGACTTCATCAAAGACTACGTCAGGGATCACAATAAAGAGCGCACCGGCCGGGAGCACAATCCGGCGGGCATTCTATTAAGCAGACAAGACACGGACGGCCGGCCGCCCGTAGACTGGATGAAAGGCTTGGCCCTCACCCGTGAGGAGCTTTTCCTGCCACGCCCGGTTGCGACGCGTAACGTGCGCCCCGCGTCGTTTATCGTTTCAAACCCTCTCTAGCTTCTATCGTTTCAGCCTCTATACCGCTTCAAGCTCCCTGCCGAGACTTGTATATACGCACGTAGCGGGCGAACCTTTGCGCGGCATCTTCGCTCTGGTCGGCGCTCTCCTCCGGCGCGGGCTGCCCCTCTCGCCTTTCGCTCAGGATGACCTCGACGATATTGGCGATCCACCAGAACGTGCCGCGCGCGCCGAGGTGTTCGCGCAGGCGCTGAAAGATGCGAGGGTAGAGCTTGGCGGTGCGCGAGAGCAGGTTTTTGAGCGCGATGAAAGTCATGCGATCCTGAAAAAGCTCGCGCCGGACGCGCTCGTCCAAGTCGTGCAGCGCGGCCATCAGGGCATTCAGGGTCTCGTTGACGGTCGCCGGCGCGCTCTTCGGCGTCGGGCGCATGAACTCCGCCAGGCTCGCCATCTGCGCCACGCGCGGCTCGGCCGCATTGATCTCGGAGAGCGAGGCGGCGTCGAGCAGGTCTGCCTCCAGGGCCAGGTGCGTGAGGTGCGTCAGGCGGGCTAGACTTCGCACGTGCGAGCCGAAACCGCTGAAGGCGAGCGGGCTCGCAAGCCCAGCCGTCTCGCCCAGCAGCATGATGCGGTTATCGGCCGTGCGCTTGCGCTTTCCCCAGCCGTGATGCTGTGTGCCCGGAATGTAGCCGAAGACGGGCCTTGTGACGCGCCACTGCGCGCCCGCGCGCTTGTAACGCGGCAGCGACTCGAAGTAGCGCTCGAAGAGCGCGAGCAGAGATTTATCGGCGGGCGAATCTACGCAATCGTAAAAGAAGAGATAGGTCGTGTATTCGTCGCGCTGCCGCCTTCCGGCGAATCCCTCCCAGATCAACTGGCGATGGTCGCTCGCGTCCTCGTTGCTGACCAGTATTTCGCCGACGCCAAAATCGACGCGGTCGGGCTCTTCGCCGCGCACAAAGCCACGCGCGACCGTGCCGACGGCCGGGCACACGTGCGTGATCGAGCGGCCGTCCTGTAGCTGTCGCGCGACCAGCGAGCCCGTGCCCGTCGAGTCGATAAAGAGGCGCGCGCCGAACAGCCGACGCCTGCGCCTGCGCAGGTCTTCCAGCTCCACCGTCACGCGATCCGGTTGAACATAGCAGCGTACAAAACGCATGCCGTCCATCAAAGACGACTGCGTGTCGGACGCCAGGACTTTCGAGTGGGCCAGCGCGAGCAATTTATCCGCGTCGAGCGCGACATCCAGCACCCCGTTCATCCAAAGCGGCGGCGTTTTCACTCGCGACGCGGCGTCGTGGAATTTAACAAAGCCCGAGCGGTAACGGTTGATGACCGCCGCTTCGATCTCATCTTTAGTAAAAAGCCCGGCCGCGTCGAACTCGCGCAGCTCTTCGTCCGAGATGTTCCAATCGCGCTCCGTCCTGCCCACGCTCTGCGCGTCAAAAACCATCACGCGGCGCTTGAAACGCGACGCCATCACCGCCGCGTGAAGCAGCCCGACCGTGCCGCCCGCGTAGATAATATCGAACTCCGCTTCGGTTCGGAGCCCCGTTGGCGGCGCGCCGCGCACGATCACCTCCTGCGCGCTCCGGTCGCGCTCCATAGACTGCCGCCACGCGGCGTCCATCTCCCAGATGCGGCCCAGCCATGCCTCGCGGTTGACGAGCGGGCCGAAATTCGCCACCGTCAGCGGGAATCGCTTGCGAAATTCGCTCAGGTCGGGAGCGCTCTCGCGGCCGTAGGGTTTTCGTAAAACAGCAGTCATAAAAGAGAAGAAAGTTAGAGCGTGTGCGCCGACAGCGGCCCGTAGACCTTTCGGCGCACACGCTTCGCCTGTCAAAACATAAATCTAATGAGCTTTTACCGGAGTGTAACCGAAGCGACGACCGAACGTCCACTAAGAGAGGAGAACGAAGGGATGAGGGCGGCAGTGTGAGGGATGAAGGAATGCTGAACCAGGAATGCGGAGCGATGAATTAAAAGCTTTGGTCTTTCATTCCAAGTTCATCATTCCTCACTCATAGTTTCTCTTTCATCCCTCATCCCTGCGGCCCTCATCCCTTCGTTACGCTCGGCTGCGTGATATAAGGTTGATGATGGCGACGAAGAGGGCCGCGCCGATGATCGACCAGATGATCGGAAACCTTGTGCCGCCGATGGGGAGCACGAACAGTTCCGGCAACCCCATATTGCGCGCCAGCCACATCCCGATCAGCGCGCCGATGAAGCCGAGCGCGATGGAAACCAGGCAGCCGCCGCGCGAAAAGCCGCCGATGGCTTGGCCCAGCGACCCGCACAGGCCCGCGACGAGCAACAACACCAGCAAATCTATGAGCGTCATAAGAGCATCCCTTCATCAGTGGCCGCACATCTGTTCGGCTTTGGCATCCGCGCCCTTCCCGGTGGCCGCCGCCGTAGCGCACGCGCCGCAGTTCCAGCGAGCGGGCGCTCCGAAATCCGTCTTGTCCGTGTACTCGAACTCTCCCTGGTTGCTGTTCGTGTCTTTCAAATCCAGCACGTCTTTCCCGGCCCTGATGCGATACACGGTCGTCTTCGCTTTTATAGAGTCGCGTATGCGCCAGGTCGTATTGTTGCGAACAACGACGGGCTGCGATTTGTCCAGGCCCATCAGGTAGTTTGCGGAGAATTGACCCAGGCCCGCGACCTCCAGGTGATTGCTCCGATCACCGTACTCCTGCTTGACGGCGGCGTATAGGATGAGGGGGGCGATCTCCCTGGCCTTCGCCTCGGCCTCTTCGGCCGCGACGCGCTCGATCATGCGCGCGATAATCAGGCGCAGGGCCCCGCGCTGTCGCTCGTCCGCGCGCTCGTCCATAAACATAGTGCGCCCGCTCTTCAGATCGGCCGACCCGAAGTGCAGCCCGTCGAGCGGGATGTCGCCGTAGCTGCCTTTGACTATGTGATAGGAATAGAAAGGGTAGCAATAGGAATTAGGCGACGGCCGCTCGCCGAAGTTACAGGTGCAGGGCACGGAGCACGTGCAGGTTTCAGACAGAGAGCCGCGAATGGCCCACAGTGTTGTCGTCGCACCGGGAGTCGCTTCGCCGGACGGCGGAGCCGAAGCAGCACTACTTTTGCGCGCGACCGGGCGGCGCAGCGTCAAATGAAATGTTGCGAAGACGGCGACGGCGAGCGCCGCCGCCGTCAGAAGCGCCAATGCCAGATTGACGATGCTCTGCCACCTCACCTTTCGCTCCAGGCGGTGGGCGTCCGCATAAAACTGGTTCGTACTCAAAAACTTCGACCTCGAATCAAGATGCTCGTTAAGGGTTTTAGGCTTCCACGCTAAGTGTCGCCTGAAAACGGGGCTCCGGGCAAGCGACGGCGGGCGGGCGGGGCCGTCCGCTTACGTCTAGCGGCCGATCTCGTCGCGCACGATCTCGCCGCCTTTCATGACGAAGCGCACGCGCTCCAGCTCCGTCACGTCGCGCAAGGGGTCGCCCGCGACCGCGACGATGTCCGCGAGCTTTCCGGCCTCAATCGCGCCCATATCATTTGGTCTCTCCAGAAGCTCGGCCGCCACCACGGTCGCCGATTGAATGGCCTGCATAGGCGTCATGCCGTAGCGCACCATGTAGGCGAACTCCTTAGCAGCGTTCTCCGTCCAGGCGAATCCGCCCGCGTCCGTGCCGAAAGCTATCTTCACGCCACGGCGCGCGGCGACGCCGAAGATTTTCGCCTCAAGATCGCGCATCGTAAGCCAGATGGGCGCACCCCCGGCGGCCCGTCCTTCGGCGACGTAGACGCCGACGTAGATGGTCGGGCACCAGTACGTTCCCTGCCTGACCATTCTTTCGATCAATTCTTCGTCGAGGCCGTAGCCGTGTTCTATGGAATCGACGCCCGCATGAAGCGCCGCCTCTATGCCTTCGCGCCCCATCGCGTGGGCGGCGACCCTGCGGCCCAGCCGATGCGACTCAGACACTAGCGCCTGCATCTCCTCGTCCGTAAAATTGACCCACGAGTGGAGCGCGCCGTCCTTCAGATAATAGCGCCGGTCGGCGTAAAACTTAATCCAGTCCGCGCCGTACTTGACCTGCTCGCGCACGGCGCGGCGTATCTCGTCGGCCCCGTCCACAATCTGCACGCCTTCCGGCAGCTTCAACTCCCAGGAGTAACCGAGCAGCGGGTACATGCCCGTGGCGGAAAAAGCGCGTGTCGAGACGAACATCCTGGGGCCGGGAATGATGCCGCGCTCTATGGCGCGCTTGACATCCACATCGGCATACATCGCGCCCTCGGTCTCAAGATCGCGCAGGGCCGTGAAACCGTTCATAAGGGCCGTGCGCGCGGCGACTGTGGCGCGAATTGTGCGGTACGGTATGGATTCCTTTAGAAGCTGCTCGTCGTAATCGGCGGCCGTTATATCGCCCTGTAGGAGGACGTGTGTGTGGCAATCCGAGAAGCCGGGAAGAACGGTCGCGCGCGAGAGATCGACGACGCGCGCCGAGGCCGTAGACTGGCGCGCTATGTCCGCCAGGGGGCCGACGGCCCTGATGCGCTCGCCCTCGATCAGTATGCCGTAGTTTTCCAGGACGCGACCGGCGCGAACGTCCACCAGCCTCCCGGCCTTGATAAGGGTCACGGAAGGGGCAGCTATGCGCCCTTTATCTTGCGCCTGGGGGCTTTGGGAGCACAGGAGCACGCAGGAGATCAGAAGGGCGAGAAAAGGTCTTCTCATTTTTCGCTCCTTTCCGGACGCGAAGGGTCGGCGGCCGGAAATATAGTTCTTCAAAATCTTTCGAGAAGCCAGTATAATCGTTTTGGTGGCACGGACGAGCCCCCCAAAGCGTGCCACGCTTTTCAAGCCAAAAAGGGTCGTCGGACAATCCGTCTCACCCCATTAGCCGGGCGCTCTGGCGCTCTCTCGCTTACCAGTCGTTGAAACTATAAACGGTCTTGGCTATCGCTGCGCGAGCAACGAAATTCAAGCATTCCAGGAATATCTACCAGCAAGGAGTTTAAAATCAGATGCGTAAAATTTTGGTCGCCGCCCTCATCATCGGTGCAATACTCAGCCTGGGAATGGCCCAGGAAAACACAGCGCCCCAGCAACAGCAGCAAGATACGGAACAGATGCTCAAGATGGGCCACGCGCCAGGCGCGCCCGGCGGCATTGGCCGGGCCGTCGTCGTCGTCTCGGACGAGCAGGGTAATCCCGTCAACGGTGCTTACGTCAAGCTGGTATCCATTTGGGGAGACGGCAACCTGTGCGAATCATGGGCCTGGACGAATGACCGGGGCGTGGCCGTGCTTCCGCCGCTTCACATGGACGATCTCAAGCTGAATTCAACCGCCAAGGGATACAAAAAGTTCGTACAGGAGATTCCCCTGAGCGCGCTCAGCGATCCGATACGCATTACCCTGGTATCAAAGAAGTAGCCCGACCGAACTTGGGGCTCAATAAACCAGAGAGAGCGCGTCCGCTCCGATTCGGGCGGACGCGCTCTCTCTGGCGTCTTCACGCTACCTATTGACGAGCCTGCGCTCCGCGCCCTGCCATGCCTCCACGCGCGCCGTCTCCTCTTCCGGCCCGGAAGCTTCGGCCAGAGGTATCAACTCCGCCAGCGCGTCCTGTAATTTCTTAGCCTGATCCAGCGTCAACAGCATCGTAGGAACCCTCTCTCCGAGCCCTTCG
>DASQYE010000012.1:0-6101 GCA_035639355.1 Pyrinomonadaceae bacterium | reverse complement strand
CGCGACGCGCACGGGCTCTGGGACTTGTCTCATACGGTGCTGCCGACGCGCATGCGCCTGAAAGATTATTACCGCTCGCTGCTGGGCGTCTACGTGCGCTCGTGTCTGAGCATCAGCCGGGCCGGCAGCCTCAGCTTGCGGACGCGCCCGCCCGTCTGGTCTTTCAAGTACCTGCGCCTGTGGTTGGGTGCGTTTCAGATCATGTTGCAGTTTCGCCGCGCCCACCGCCACCACACGCCGCGCGAACTGGCGCGCGCCAGGGATAAAGGACAGGCGGTCGCGGGCCTTCTTTTTCCGCCGCCTGCTTCGGCCGACGAGCCGGCGGCCACTTACAGGATTGCCAAATCCGCTTGAGGTGATTGTGACATTCCCTTCAGCCACGGACGATTGCGTTGACGACCCGTTTTCCGTTTCTTCGGAAGACTCTTTTGTCGATCCCTTTGACGGGTTCTTCAAATTGAATCCGGAATGGTCGCCGCCGGAGGGCGGGCTGCTCGACATCCCGAATGCGAGGCAATGGTTCGCCTCCATGGAGTCCGTCTCCAACCGCAGGCTCTACTCTTATCAACAGCCGCTCAGGCGACGAACGGGGGCGCGCGTGCGCATCAACGGCCGCACGATGTTGATGATGTCTGCCTACGATTACCTGGGGCTGCTCGGGCATCCTTTGATCGAGGACGCGGCCGCAGAGGCGCTACGTCTTTACGGCACGGGCGCGGGCGGAGTGCGTCTGCTGACGGGCACGCTCGCGCTGCACCGCGAGCTGGAGGATGAGATCGCCCTTTTCAAAGGCACGCAGGCGGCGCTCACGTTCAGCTCCGGCTACATGGCGACGCTCGGGCTCATACCGGCCCTGCTCGGGCCGTCCGACCGCATCATAGTGGACGAGCGGGCGCACCGCTCGATCATAGACGCTTGCAGGCTCGCTCGCGTGAAGTATTCCAGGTTTCGTCACAACGACCCGGAGCATCTGCGTCACAGGTTGGAGAGGGGCGCAAGCGCGGGTCAGCGCACGCTGGTCGTCGCAGAGGGCATATATTCTATGGACGGCGATGTCTGTCCTCTGCCGGAGATCGTGGAGCTGAAAAACCGCTACGGCGCATTTCTGATGGTGGACGAGGCGCACTCGTTCGGGTCACTGGGCCCGACGGGTCGGGGTGCGCATGAGCACTTCGGGCTCGACCCCGAGAGCGTAGATATTTGGATGGGCTCACTCTCGAAAGCCATTCCGGCCAACGGCGGGTTCGTGGCGGGCTCTAAAGAGCTGGTGATGTATCTACAGCACGCGGCGGCCCCTTTCATGTTCTCGGCGGCGCTCTGTCCTGCCGCTACGGCGGCGGCCCTTGAGGCGCTCAGAGTCCTGAAGGCCGAGCCCGAGCGGCTGGACAAGCTGCGTCACAATGCGGAGAAGCTGCGCCGTGGGCTCGACGGTCTGGGGTTCGATACCGGCACGTCTTCCACCTGCATTGTGCCCGTGGTGCTCGGCGACGAAGAGGCCGCCTACGACATCGCCCGCAGGCTTTACGACCTGGGCATATTCGTCTCGGCCGTCGTGCATCCGGCCGTGGCGCGCGGCGCTGCCATACTCAGATTGTGCGCAACCGCCGCGCAGACCTCGCAGGACTTGGATGAGGTGCTTGAGGCTTTTCGCATGGTTCGTGCCTGAGAGCGCGTCGAAAGGGTGTTCCGATCAAGTCCCGTCCGAGCATGATTGACCCCCGCCATCTCCCCTGCCATCCACATTGCCTGCGGCTCGATTCGCCGGCCATGACGGAATCCGGCGTGCCGCATTCTTCGTCTTTAAGATGAGCCTGCTTCTGCAACCGACGGTCACGAAGAAGGGAAGCGGCGCTTATACTGTTCGCGTGTTCGAGCGGATTGAAGAAGTGGATGCCGCCGAGTGGGATTCAATCCTGGGCGTGGACGACATACAGGCCACGCATCGTTTCATAAAGACGTGCCAGAGCGCGAAGGTCGAAAACGCTTCGTATCGTCACTTGACGATCTACGACGGAGAGGGCCTGGTTTGTGTAGCGAGCCTGAGCATGATGCTGGTCTCGCTCGACCTGCTCTCGACGGGTGCGACCCGCGCGCTCATACATGCGCTTCGCGGCCTTCGTGCGGGTTTCCTGCGCGTACCCCTGTTGCTGTGCGGGCTGCCCGTCTCCTTCGGGAATTCCTGCATACGCTTTCGCGTCGGCGCGGACAGTGCGCGGATTATAGAGCTGGTGGCCGACTTGATGGACTCGCTTGCGCGCGACACGGGCGCGTCCGTACTTTGCTTCAAGGAGTTTACGGCGGGCGAACGGGCAGCGCTGGACGAGCCCTTGAAGCAGTACGGCTACTTCGGCGCGCGTAGCCTTCCCGGCTGCGCGATGGCAATTCGCTGGCGCTCGTTCGAGGATTACGCGTCGAGCATGCGGGCGGGCTATCGCAGGCAGTTGACGGCTACTTTGCGCGTCCGTCGTGAGGCCGGATTGAGCGTGCGGGTCATGCGTGACTTCGGCGCTGAGTGCGCTCGTATACACCGTCTCTACTTAGCGGTCATGGACAGGGCGGAGTTCCAGCTCGAACGTCTCAACCTGCACTTCTTCGAGGAGCTGAACGTTAATCTGGGAGCGGACTCTCGCGCCATCCTGCTTGAGCGCGATGGCGAGCTGCTCTCGGCGGCCGTAATGCTCTTTACGCGCCGCGTAGCAACTTTTCTACTGGTCGGCATCGACTACGATCACAACCGCACATATCACTCCTACTTTAATATAGTCATAGAGGTTATCAGGGAAGCGATCAACGCCGGGGTGGAAAGGCTTGAGCTGGGCCAAACCTCCTATGACCTGAAAGGGCGACTCGGCGGCCTGCCCACGGAGCGCCATATCTACCTCAAGCACAGAAACCGTTTGCTCAACCCCATCTTTCGCACCGCCTCCGGCCTACTCTTTTCCACCCTCACCCCTCCCCAAAGACGAGTCTTCAAACCGAGCGCAACCCCTTCGGATTGAGAGCGAAGGCGAGCGCATCTAAGGCAGCCGCAGCGCATCTCAGACAGCGATTCCGCAAGGGACGGGAGCGCTCTCCTATACTTGGGAATGTCAATCTTATGGCTGTCGAATCGTAAGTTTGAGCGTTGTAGTCTTGAATTTACTCGGGTGACTTGCAAGTCTGACCGATAAACTTGCAAATCATCCCCTTGTAGTTGCAATTTCAGCCCACGAACTTGTAAGTCTGACCAATAAACTTGCAAGTACAGGCTTTGAAATCGTGTCTTTGGGCTTGAGATTTGCGATTTTGGCTGCGAAAATAGCATCTTCAAAGGCGAAATCCTTGGCTGCGAGAGAGCTTTTCAAGGATTTTCTCAATAAAAATAGCGGTTTTTGTTCGTCTGTGATGCTTAGCACGCGGCATGGACGCCGGTTCTGTGCCGCCTTCCACCACGCCTTTACCTCTGGCGAGCATCTTCGTGCCTCACAGCACACCACAACCGGCTCACCGTGCGCGCCCGCGCACAGAAAGGATTCTTCACATGCCTACACCTAGAGACATTCAGCTCAAGATAGATAGAATGTTGAACGCCTGGGAGACGCTCGCGCCCGATAAATCCTTCGGCACGATGACGCTCGCACAATTCCAGGCGGCGGCAGCGCCTTCACAAGCCGCACGCCAGCGCATAGACGATCTCGAAGACCAGCTCAAACAGGCGATGGCCGACCGCGACGCCGCCGACAACAACTTCCTTGAAAAAGCCCAACTCGTAGTCAACGGCGTCCTGGCAGACCCCTCGGAAGGCGACGACAGCGCCCTCTACGAAGCGATGGGCTACACACGCAAGAGCGAACGCCGCAGCGGCCTTACACGCAAACGCAACGAGCCGCCCACACAGTAACACCCTGACCCGCCGGCGCGCTTGCCCTTTACGTTAACGTAAAGGGCAAGCGCATTCTCGCACATCCTCTATTTCATGGCTTTAGATGAGTCACGCTTTTCGGAGCTGTTTTTAATAACATCCGCAGGTGAACAACTCATCGAACCCGACGCCTCGATAGCATGGCTTTCATCGTCGTCTTGTCCCATAATGCTGTGTGCTGCTCGCGCGCGGCGGGTTAATTCGGGCGTCAGGCGCTCACGCATAGTGGATAACGAGCATATAGACAAAGCGGAACGCGACTAACTTCCGATAGAAGTGTTGCATTGAAATGAAGCAAGGAAAATGATAAAAATTGGCTGGATATTTTCACCCGTTGGCTTTACTTATGCCAGCGTCACTCAACCAGTCATCTTCCAAAGGAATGACTTCATGAAATCCTTGCAGATTCTCACATCAATTGCACTTACGGTTTTTCTTCTGCCAGTCGTTGCTTTTGCACAACAAAAGGACAGGGTGCTAAAAAAAATAGAGCGCAAAAATGAGCCGCTCAAAATATTAAAGTTGAAGGTGAAGGGCAAACAAGTCATTTTCAACCAAAAGTTTATTGTGGATGAAGAGGACTGGTTTCGTAACCTAACAGTAAGTGTGAAGAACGTCTCAGACAAGACAATCGTGTACTTTGATCTAAGACTTAACTTTCCACCGACCGGAACAGCACAACGCACGTCAAGTGACCACTTGCTGTATGGTCACTACCCGCCACCGCCAGGCGAAACCGGCACACCACATCCAGACCAACCACCCTTACAACCCGGTGACATAGCAACGGTTGTTCTAACTGATTATGAAGGAACTCGCGCGTTCCTTAACCAAACTGGTCAAGCGCAAAGTATTAAGGAAATCCAGATCAGCATTGAGGACATTATTTTTGTTGACGGGACTATGTGGAATGGCGGTGTATTGATGAAACGGGACCCAAACGATCCGAACAGTTGGATTCCGATAGAGGGGCCAATTAGCGTGAAACCACGAATTCCTTCGTCAAATTCAACGCTGTTTGAGAAAACAAGTTTTCGTTCTGTTCCCTCAAAGATTACTAAAGCTCCACTGCAGACATATCCGCCGCCAATAGAGTGTTTTTACATCTGGAGAAAATGGGACGAATTTTGCGGGAATACCAGATGTGCGATAAGGTGGGAGGCTAGGTCGGCTTATTCAAGTCCATATGTATCGGGTGTAGAGAAATACATCAGGTATGTCTGGGTAAAGCAAGATGACAGATGCGTGAACAGGGATACTCACGAAGTTTGTAACTCATTCCAATATGCGGAATTTCACGGTGAAGTTTGCCCGGCAGACATATCTGATGGCGGTGATTGTGATCCTATATACTGTGAGTTCGGATACCAAGACACTGCGACTTGCAAATGCGTCAATAATAATCCCAATTCTCCCATCCTCCTTGATGTGTCAGGCGATGGCTTCAGACTAACGGACAAGTCAGGCGGGGTAACTTTCGACCTTGATGGCGATGGTTATAAAGGGGCGCTGTCATGGACAGCCGCTCACTCTGATGATGCCTGGCTTGGCCTTGATCGCAACCGCAACAGTACCATTGTTAATGGCACAGAACTCTTCGGCAACTTCACGCCGCAACCGTTGTCAGATGCGCCAAATGGCTTTCTTGCTCTTGCCGAGTATGACAAACCGAGCAACGGCGGCAACGGTAACGGCTTGATAGACAACCGGGATACTATTTTCTCTAGTTTGCGTCTGTGGCAAGACGTAAACCACAATGGCTTCTCTGAAGCAGGTGAGTTGAAGACCCTATCTGAAATAGACATTGCAGTGCTAGAACTCGACTACAAGGAGTCGAAGAAGATGGACGAACACGGCAACCAGTTTCGCTACCG
Organism: Pyrinomonadaceae bacterium; assembly: GCA_035639355.1. Lineage (GTDB taxonomy): Bacteria > Acidobacteriota > Blastocatellia > Pyrinomonadales > Pyrinomonadaceae > DASQYE01. The sequence goes on along the minus strand of DASQYE010000012.1, from coordinate 326 downwards.
GGCAAAGATCAAGGACGCGAAAGGTGCGAAGGTTGGGCGTTGGGCGTGGGATGTATATCTCATTAGCGCATCTTAATAGCTTAAACTGCACCGACAAGGACGCTTGCAAGTTCATGGTTTGCGGGCGTCTTTAGTTTTGCGTCGTATTAACATAGTGATTCCCAAGCCGCGCCTAGCAACTCATTGAACCCGACGCCTCGATAGCATGGCTTTCATCGTCGTCTTGTCCCATAATGCTGTGTGCTGCTCGCGCGCGGCGGGTTAATTCGGGCGTCAGGCGCTTCGCTTTGATACCGAGACAGATTCATATGAAGCGGAAAGTAGCT
>DASQYE010000011.1:0-5802 GCA_035639355.1 Pyrinomonadaceae bacterium | reverse complement strand
CCACCAGGGGACGCCGCTCGCCGCACAGATCAGTCGCGGCGCGGAGCCCCTGCCGGACGAGGATACGGCGGCGCTGATGTACAGACTGATGCTCGACAGGGCTTGTGCTGAAGGCTACGAGCATTACGAGATATCGAATCTTTGTTTACCGGGCCGCGAATCGCGGCACAACACTAAGTACTGGCTGGGCGCGCCCGTTTACGGCTTCGGCTGCTCGGCGCATTCGTATGACGGTCGGCGCAGGCGCTGGGCCAACGAGCGCGACGCGGCGCGCTATACTGGGCTCGTAGAGGCTGGAGAAACGCCCGTCGTCGAAACAATCGAGCTGGACGAGCGGGACGCACGCGCGGAGGCCGTCTTCCTGGGCCTGCGTCTCTTGCGGCGCGGCATCAGCTTTAGCGAGTACCGCTCGCGTTTCGGCGCGGACTTGCTGGAAGAGCACGCCGCAGACCTTGAACGCTTGACCGAGGCCGGATTGATCTCCTTAGAGGATGACCTGATGAGATTGACGGGCCACGGCGCGCTGCTCTCCAACGAGGTCTTCGCGGCCTTTATCTAAGAGTGAAAGAGTGAACGGGCAGGGTGTTAATCAATTATCGGCCGAAGGCCATGAAAAACTGATAACCGGCTGACGAATCCTGACGACTAAAACCATGATTGATCTGAGGAGCGATACTGTAACCAGGCCGACGCCTGCGATGCGACGCGCGATGGCGGAAGCTGTGGTGGGCGATGATGTCTACGGTGAAGACCCGACCATTAATCGTTTGCAGGAGCGCGCGGCTGAAATCTTCGAGAAAGAGGCGGCGCTCTTCGTGCCTACGGGCTCGATGGGCAACCAGATTGCCGTCAAGCTGCACACGCGCCCTGGCATGGAGGTCGTCATCGAAGAACGCGGGCACATCTTCAATTACGAGATGGCGTCTATGTCGGCCATCTGCGGCACGCTCGCCCGCCCCGTCCGCAGCCGTGACGGCAGCGGGATTCTCACCTGGGACGAGATCGAAGCGGCGATTCACGTCGGGGGCGCTTATTACATTGCGCCGACTGGACTCATCGCCCTCGAAAACTCGCACAACCTGGCCGGAGGCTCCGTTCTCTCCCGCGCCAGGACGGAGGAGATAGCGGAGAGAGCGCACGCCCTACGCCTTCCCGTCCATCTTGACGGCGCGCGCATCTTCAACGCGGCGGTCGCGCTGGGCGAAACGGTCGCGGCGCTGGCGCGGCCTGTGGATTCCGTGATGTTCTGTTTATCGAAGGGGCTGGGCGCACCCGTAGGCTCGATGCTGCTTGGCCCACGCGATTTTATAGCGGAGGCGCGAAGCTGGCGGAAAGTCCTGGGCGGAGGAATGCGGCAGGCGGGCGTACTGGCGGCGGCCGCGCTCGTCGCGCTCGAAGAGACGCCCAGGCGTTTGCACGAAGACCAGTCGAACGCGCGTCGCCTTGCCGAAGGTCTGGCGGAGTTGCCGGGCGTGGGAATCGATCCCGAGCGGGTCGCCACCAACATAGTCATCTTCGACGTGTCGGGGACGGGGCTGGCGGCCGATGAGATTTGCGCACGCCTCGCTTCGCGAGGCGTGCTCGCTTCCGGCTTTGGCCCATCCATTCGCATGGTGACGCATTACGATGTCTCATCCGAAGATATTGAAACGGCGCTCGGCGAGCTGCGTGCTATCCTGCTCCAACGCTAAACAGTAAGCCGGGCTTCTATAGCGCACTCTTTTCGCTCGCTTCCCGCTCGCTTTTTATGATTAGACCAATGATTATCTCCATAGATGGCCCGTCGGGTGCGGGTAAGTCAACGCTCGGCCGTATGATAGCGCGCGAGTTGAATATGCTCTACATCGACACGGGCGCAATGTATCGCGCCGTCGCCTACGCCGTCATCGAGTCCGGCGTGAGCACGGCCGACCGTGCGGCGGTCGCTCTGTTAGCAGATAACGCCGAGATCAACCTCGCGGGCGACCCGGACTCGTTGCGGGTGACGCTCGACGGCCGCGACATCTCGGACGAGATTCGCTCCGAAGAGGTCAGCCATACCTCTTCCGTCATCTCGATCATCCCTGAAGTTCGCCGCGCGCTCGTTCGTCGCCAGCGCGAGATGGGGCGGCGCGGCAGCGTCGTGCTCGACGGTCGTGATATAGGCACGGTCGTCTTCCCCGAAGCCGACGTTAAGTTTTTCCTGACGGCTGCGCCCGAAGAGCGCGCCTCTCGCCGCTACGAAGAGGATCGCCTGCGCGAGCGCGATGTGACTTTTGAAGAAACGCTCTCCGACATCAACATGCGCGACCAGCGTGATTCCACGCGCGAAGACTCTCCGCTCGCCATAGCCGAAGGGGCCGTCGTCATAGACTCCACGGAGCTTTCGATCGAAGATGTCTTCGAGCGTATGATGGGGGTCATACGCGAGCGTCTGACACCGGCGCAGGGACGGGCGCACGAGGACGACAATTAAACCGCCCGTATGAAAGGGAGGAGCAAAGGCACGAATCACGCGAACTCTTTCTTCAAGCGAGAAGCCGTCCTTACTCTGCTCTCAGTGATCGTGCCCGCGATAGCCATCATCCTCGTCTATCTCTTTATACTGCTCTTGCGCTGGCTTCGTTCGTAGAGGATTTTATGTTCACAGGCAACGGGTTCTAGTTTTTGAGCTAGTTTGAACTGGTTTGCAGAAGGGGCGTTAGCTGGCGAAAATTCAGGCTATACGCCCCTCTTCTTTTTGATCTGGTTTGAAGTAGTGCGAACTGGTTTGCACACTTTTCGCACACTTCGGAAGGCTTCAATTTTGTTAGATATATTATTACCACTTACTAGCTTAATTGCACAAAAAAAGTGGTACATGCCCGCGGCTGGGAATGCTATTGCAGGCTCGGGTTCGATGAGTTGTCATGCCACGCTATCTTGGACACCGCGACGTAGTCCCGGCAAGTCTCGGAAATGGCGGGCAAAATACCGACACTGGACTAGGATTTGGCCTCGCGACCGCGGCCAACCAAGTGAGGACAAAGCGGTCTAGGATAGGTGCCAGCGTCTGAGGCCCCGCGTTCCGGAATAATGCTTCGTACCCCGGATCCTCACTACCGGCTCTGTCCCATGTGACGATCGAGTTACTGATGCAGGCGGGCGGCGAACCGGATCGAATTGTGCCCGTGTACTTGACGTTTATAAGGGCTACAACGCGTCCTGGCAACTCTCCTTGCGTACTGCCCGGACATCGCGCCCCATTGGTCGTAAAAAACACGTTGAGTCTTGTGAATATCACATCGGCACTGGAGCCATTTACGCAACCCGCCAGCGTGCCGTTAATCCTGATCGCCGTGATCTCCTCATTGTTGAAGCCGCACCTTTGCAATTCGACCGGGACTTCGTCAGCACTCGTCGCGATTTGATGGCTGAAAGCCACAGAGGTCGTACCCGGGCTATTCAGATCGCCGCAGCAGCCCGGACGTGGAGGCGCTACTGAACTATTACAGGTTGCGAACAGAGCGAGCGCTGTGAATATGATCCAAAGTAAAGTAATCCGCATCGTGTCCTCCTTACGCGGTGAGTCGTCAGCGAGGCCAATTCCACGAGTCAGTTTCTCACTCTATCTTTTCTGGAGCGTGCAAGGCTTTCGTCAAGGTGAGTGCAGCATCATGTCTATCAGCAATACTCATACCATAGCTGTAATAACAACCCCACGCCTAAAACAGGGGGAATCTAATAAATTGGTTTGAGATGAACTTGCGAGGTGTGGACAATTGAGGTCACTTGTTTTCCATCAGTGTACAAAAGTGGACAGCATGCCAGCTTTGATAGACTTTCACCCCGCTCCACCGGGAAGCAGGGCGAAAGCGTCTTGCGCGGGCGACCGTTGCCAGCCGCCGCCCGCCCCTTATCTGTGACCGCTCTAATAGGAGCAAGGCCACAGGTCACAAACTCAGTTATCAGATCGCGCCAGCGTGCAGGCGAGAATGTTGACTACTTCGCGCGTTTCGGTTTGAAGCCACACGCGCAGAATCAGAGGCCACGCTTTGACGAAGCGCCCCGGCTCATTCGGGCATCTTTCGCGGTAGGAGCTGGCGAGCCAGGCGCGCGTGTCCATGATGCGCGCGAGCGCGGGCGCGGCGAGCCCTTCATTCACTGGCGCGAAAGGCGAGAAGAAAAGAGGCAAGGGATTGAATGTTTTAATCATCGCTTGCTTTCCTTCTGCCACTTTTGGCGCGCGGGCTTCTGCACGTCCGGCGCAATCTGATTCGTCCGCGCGGGGGCGGCTGGAAGTTCACTGACCCGAAAACCGAAAACGGCGCGCGTGATGTCTATTTCCCCGTCACGCTCTACCATACTTTAATGAGACACAAAGCACGCCAGGACGAGCAGAGAAGGCAGCAGGGCGCGGCGTATCACGAGCACAATCTCGTGTTCGGCTATCCGAACGGCGACCCTTTAGAGCGGGGATGGTTGAGCAGTAACAGATTCAAGCCGCTCGCCCATCGCGCCAAGCTGCCAGAGGAGTTCACGCTCTATACTCTGCGCCGCTCATTCGCTACACTCGCAACGGCGGCCGAAGCATCCCGTTTGGGCCGTAGCGTCCAGATGGGGCACGCCGACCCTAACTTCACGGATGAGGTCTATGTGACGATCTTGCCCAGTATGCAAAAGTCGGTGTCAGATGCGCTCGAAAACCTTCTTTTTTCGGACGCTCGCACACTTTCCGCACATTCTGAGGCGGAAGGATTGATGTGAGGCTCAAAGATTTAGTAACTTAGGTCGAGATAATTTATGTTCACAGGCATCATCGAAGAACTCGGTCGCGTGCAGAGTATTGAGAGGCGCGGCGAGGGCGCACGGCTTGTCATAGAGGCGCGGCTCGTGACCGAAGGGACGCACGAGGGCGATTCCATAGCGGTTAACGGCGTGTGCCTGACGGCCATAGACGTGCGCGCGGGTTCTTTCGCCGCCGACGGCTCGCGCGAGACCTTACAGCGCTCGACGCTTGGAAGGTTACGCGCCGGATCGGTCGTCAATCTTGAGCGCGCCGTCACCCCTTCGACACGTCTAGGCGGCCATATCGTGCAAGGCCACGTTGACGGGCGCGGGCGATTCCTAGGCAGCGAAGAGCACGGCGGCTCCTGGACTGTGCGCATCGCCTACCCGCTTGAGCTTGCGCGCTACCTGGTCTTCAAGGGCTCCGTCGCGGTCGAGGGCATCAGCCTGACGGTCGCGGCCCTGACGGACGAGTATTTCGAGATCGCCGTCATCCCCAAGACGTGGGCCGTGACCAATCTCTCGCACCTGCGCTCCCAAGACGAGGTCAATCTGGAGGCCGACATCATCGCCAAGTACGTCGAGCGTATCCTCCGGGTCGGCGGGCGCGATCAGGAAAGCCCTTCATCGCCGCTTACTACGGAGAAGCTGGCCGACCTGGGCTACAAGTAGCGTTTAATCACTCTGAGCAGGCGAGGAGCAGCCGTTGAGCGCAAGTCTACCGGCATACAATCGAGACGCGATCAAGCCCTTGGCCTGTTTGCAGACCGGCTGGAGCTTGATTAAGGACAAGTACTGGCTCTTCGTTGGCATCACGGGCGTAGGCATTCTTATCGGAAGCCTTGGGCCGATGGCGATTCTTCTCGGGCCAATGATGTGCGGCATCTACCTGTGTTTGTTTGCCCGCCTTCGCGGCGAGAGCGTAAGCTTCGAGCTGCTTTTCAAAGGCTTCGACCATTTTGCTCAGAGCTTTATCGCGACGCTTATTCAGATAATCCCTGCCTCCGTGCTGCTGGTACCGGCCTATATCATCTTTTTCATTATGTTCATGGGCAG
>DASQYE010000010.1:0-3337 GCA_035639355.1 Pyrinomonadaceae bacterium | reverse complement strand
TATTATTGGGTACCATTCTATAGTCGGGTCGACAGCTTTCCATGTGGCTTTCTTCGCCGAGTCTAGCTAACTATAAACCAGGTGACAGGTTAAGATCGGCTGCAGCTCTAGGGGTTGTACTAATCGGTACGGCCACGAATTTGTGCCTCTCTACTGCGTAATTTAAGATACGACGAATCCCGAGCATAATAAGTTACCCTCAAATAAGCTAAAATCATAAGATTTGTACTCGATTATTGAGACGTGGAATTCTATCGAGCGGTTCAATGAAGGAAGGTATAAAGTCGCTTTTGCGTCTAGCCGCGCGGCTTAGTTGCTCTACTTCGGTGAGGCGGATAGGATAGCGCTGGATGTAGCACTGATGTAAGTACTTTTAGTTTACAGTTGTAAGTACTTTTAGTTTACCAGACAGAGGGGCGCAAATTGTTTGACCGACGTGCATACGGGGTGCTATTTTATGCATCTATGCAACGGTTATGCAAATCGGCTGCATAATACGAGATGAACAAAGAGACCAGACAGAAAAAGATTCTGAGCCTGATTCGGGCGCGGCGCATCGCCACGCAGGAGGAATTGAGAGAGCTGCTTGAGCGCACGGGCGTGGAGGCGACGCAGTCGAGCGTATCGCGCGACCTGTTGGAGCTGGGCGTAGTCAAGCATCATGGGGTTTACGCGCTGCCGCAGGCGGCCGACGGCGTGTCGTCGCGCGGTCTGTTGAGCCTGGACGTGGCGGGCGATGCGCTGGTCGTCGCCAGGTGTCTGCCGGGGCTGGCCTCTGCGGTGGCGGTCGAGATTGACGGGGCGGCGCTTCCCGAGATCGTAGGGACAATCGCCGGTGAGGACACCATCTTCATAGCCGTCAGCGATCGCAGGGTGCAGCGCGCGGTAATCAAGAAGGTCTGGGAGATATTCGGTTGAGGGAAGAAGCGTTGGCTGAGAAGAGAATCCAAAAAATCGTGCTCGCTTATTCGGGCGGGCTTGACACGTCCGTGATGCTGCGGTGGCTGAAGGAGCGCTATCGTTGCGAGGTCGTCTGCTACTGCGCGGACGTAGGACAGGGCGAAGAGCTGGAGGGACTTGAGGCGAAGGCGCTCGCGACGGGCGCGTCGAAGCTCTATGTCGAAGACCTGCGCGAAGAGTTCCTACGCGATTACGTCTGGATGGCCGTCAAAGCCAATGCGGTCTACGAGGGCGTTTACCTGCTTGGCACTTCTCTGGCCCGTCCCGTCATCGCGAAGCGCCAGATAGAGATCGCGCGCCGCGAAGGCGCGGACGCGGTCGCACACGGTGCGACGGGGAAGGGCAATGACCAGGTGCGTTTCGAGCTCACCTACTATGCGCTTGAGCCTGAGATAAAGGTCGTCGCGCCCTGGCGCGAATGGGAGTTCAAGGGACGCACGGAGCTGATCGCTTACTCAAGGGAGCACGGCATCCCGGTCACGGCGACCACAGCGAAGCCCTACTCGACCGACCGGAATTTAATGCACGTCTCCTACGAGGGCGGCATCCTGGAAGACCCCTGGCGAGAGCCTCCCCCGGATATTTTCCAGTTGACGAAAGCGCCCGAAGAGGCCAGGAGCGAACCCGAATCCGTCCTGATAGGCTTCGAGCGGGGCGAGCCCGTACATGTTAACGGGGAGCGGTTGGGCCCGGTCGCGCTGCTCGAATCGCTGAACGAGCTGGGCGGCGCGCACGGAATCGGTCGTGTCGATCTGGTCGAGAATCGGTTCGTCGGCATGAAGTCGCGCGGCGTGTACGAGACGCCGGGAGTGACGATCTTGCAGGCGGCGCATCGCGCGCTCGAATCCATCACGCTCGATAGGGAAGTTATGCGGCTGCGCGATTCGCTCGGCGTGAAGTTCGCGGAGAGCGTCTACTACGGCTTCTGGTTCGCGCCAGAGTTCGAGCTGATGCGCAAGCTGATCGACGAGACGCAAAAGGACGTGACGGGCGATGTGCGCCTGAAGCTTTACAGGGGCAATACGGTGGTCACGGGTCGCCGCTCGCCGCGCTCCCTCTATGACGAGCGCCTGGCGACCTTCGAGGCCGAAGAGATTTATAACCAGCGTGACGCCGGGGGTTTATCAAGCTCAATGCGCTACGGTTGCGACTCAGGAGGCTGGCCCGTTGAGTCTCGATGCGCGGTCGGCGCGTGGGCGATGAAGTGACCGGAGCCGTGAAGTGACGGGCGGCCGTAGATCATTCCTGTGAGGGAGGGTTTTTGTAGATGCTGATGACGAAAGCTGTGGACTCGATCTTCGCGACGACGGTGGTCGTGGTGGAGGCGGACAAGATAGGCTCCGCCGCATCATTGCTCGGCCTGTCGAAGACTTTGGCCGTCACCGGCTCACGCACGACGCCACGCGCGGGCGATGTGGTGGCGGTGCGCGCATTGACCGACAGCGCGACTTACAACCAGTTGGAGTTGCCTACGGGCAGGCTCGCGAAGATCAATCCGGGCGACCGCGTCATAGGCGTGCTCGGGAGGAGACGCGCGTTGAAGGGCTTCGTCGGAGACGTGCCGGAGAGCGTAGAGGCCGGCGACCGGTTGCACCTGCTGAACATGGGCGGCGTGATCGGCCGCTGCACGGGCCACCATTCCAGCTTGAGCGAGGCGATCAGCGTTGAGGTGATCGGTTTAGCCTGCGACGAGACGGGTCGCGTGCTCAATCTCTCGGACGCGGCGCTGCCCGTGCGCGAGACTCTTGGCCGGAGCGCGCCGCTCGTGCTGGTGGCCGGGACGTGCATGAACAGCGGCAAGACCTACGCTGCGACGGAGCTGATAAAGCAAGCGACGCGCGCGGGGCTGCGCGTGGCCGGAGCCAAGCTGTCCGGCGTCGCGTGCCTGCGCGACACGCTCAACATGGCGGATCACGGCGCGGTCATGACCGCTAGCTTTCTGGATTGCGGCCTGCCTTCGACGGTCGGGGCCGGCGACCTGGCGCCCGTCGCCAGGGCCATCATCGCGCGTCTTAACGAGAGCGCGCCCGATTTGATCGTCATAGAGCTGGGCGACGGCATCCTCGGCGGCTACGCCGTAGATTCCGTGTTCGACGATGCGGAGCTGCGCGAGGCGACCAGGGCCATTATCTTCTGCGCTTCGGACTACGTCGGTGCGTGGGGCGGAATCGAGCTGTTCCGGCGGCGTGGGATCGAGGTGGACTTGATCGCGGGCTCTGTGACGGATTCGCAGATGGGCCAGGACTACATAGAGAGTGAGTTCAACGTCCCGGCGGGCAATGCGCGGCGCGACGGCGCGCGTCTCTTCAATATCGTGCAGGCGAAGTTGCCCGCACGTCTCTGAGAGTAGCGAGGATGAAGAAGATAAGGGTCGGCA
>DASQYE010000009.1:0-4746 GCA_035639355.1 Pyrinomonadaceae bacterium | reverse complement strand
CAGATTGCGCCGCGACGAAAGCGCCTGCGCGTGTCGCTGCTCCTCGTAAATGTCCTGAAAAATCACGCCCGCTTCGAGCAGCTTGCCGACGGCCGCGCGCTCGCCCCGGCCCAGGTGCGAGAGGTCTGGCGAGAGGCGAATCGTCTGCGTCCTGGCAATGATGGGCCCACTCTTATCCAGAGGCCAGTAGCCCGGCGGCAGAGCGGCCCCGGAAGTCGAACGGGGCGCGGACTGCGCGAAAGAGCCCACGCACAAGGTTACCAATAAAAGGATCGTCAGCGCGCTTTTCATAGCTTATCATCCAGTCGTAAGTTTTCACGGGATACCTGGTCGAAAGGGGTTTCCAGGTTCGCCTTATCATGTTACGGAATAAGCGCTCGCAAAAGCAAAAGCGGCGCGCGCCGCGCGAGAGGGCTCTTTTAAGCCTCTGCGGACTTTAGTATTGGAATCGACTTGAGGGAGAAGGAATGGACTCTGTAACGAGATACCTGGCCGTCGCCGTGGGCGGCGCTCTCGGCGCGATGCTGCGTTTTTACCTGGGCGGCTCTGTTCTGGCGCGCGCGGGCGCTCCCTTTCCGACGGCGACCTTCGTCATCAATATCAGCGGCTCGTTCATCATCGGCCTCTTTCTGACGCTCGTGACGGAGCGCTTTCACGTCAGCCCGCACCTGCGGCTCGCCGTCGCCGTAGGCTTCGTAGGCGCTTACACTACCTTCTCGACCTTCGAGTACGAGACGGCACGGCTTGTCGAGGAGAGAGACTTTATGAGGGCTTTCCTGAACGTGACGCTGAGTCTCATCATAGGGTTCATAGCCGTCTGGTGCGGCATCATCGCGGCGCGTATGCTCGAAGGCGTGCCGCCGACGAGCCACGCCGCCTACGACCGTTTCGAGGAGCGGGCGAACCCCGACGACCGCGCGCAAATGAGAGGGGCTGAGCGCGACATCAGGGATTCCACCATCGATGCGGACTTCGCATTGAAGAATGAGCCGGGCGAGCGCGAAGCGGACGTAAATTCTTGAGCGGCCCGGTAAGGATTCGAGATAGCGTCACGAGATAAGGTCAAGTTTTTGACTTTAGCTCAAGGTCGTCGCGCTGATTCTCGGAATGGTCTCGCGCGCCCGTGCGGTGGTGGCGGTGGCGCGCGCTCTATGCTCTTTACGCGGGAGAGTAGGGCCGGCCGTAAAGCTCCTGGTAAAACCAGCCGAGCACGCGCACCTCGGCGGTGCATAGCACCTCCAGCCAGCAAGAGGTTAGAAAATCCGCGCGCCCGCGTGCGGTCGGAATCTTCGCCGCCTCCTTCACTGTAGAGGCAGCGCCGTCCAGCTCCAACTTAAAGGCTGCGGCCGCTTCTTCATTCTCTTTTGACGCCTCATCGAGCGCATTCAGGAGCTGGCCTATCCAGTCGTGAAGGGCCGGGGCGTTCGGGTGGACGGCGAGCGCCTGCATGATTCCAATGGCGAGACGGTCTTCGGCGCGGTTGAAGGCGAAGACGTTTTCGCCCTCGCTACGGCTTAGCTCCTGCTTCCACTGGAAAAGCTCTTCGACCTTGGGATGACGAATCACGGCGACGCGCTGGTCGTAGTCAAGGAACCACTGGATCACGTCGGCCACAGAGTTGAGATCGAGACGCCCTTCACGGTCGCGCCTGAGCGCGGGAGAGTTCTGCGGCGCGTCCGCCCCCGCCGCTGCTGCTGCTGTTCTATCAGAGTTGGAATTAGACATTACTTTTTTTCGGTCTCCGTCAGAGGCTAGCTTAACTCAAGCCAATTCAAGCTCGAAATTGGCGCGAACTTCACCGACAGCTTCGCCCCTGTGATTGCGCGTCGTGAAGCTCGCGTAGGGCTCAAGCTCTTCGAGCGCCGCCCCTTCGAGCACGCCGAGCTGACGGAGCGCTTCGATGACCACGGTCGGGCGCGCGCGACGGTCTTCGCCGTCCTCTATCTTGAAGGCCAGGCTGAGGGCGCGCGGCCATCTTTCGGAAGGCAGCACGCCCGCCGTGTAGACGCCTTCTGCGCCGACCTTCGAGACGACGCGCCCGCGAGTCGCGCGCATCAGGACAGTGTCCAGGCGCTCCTGGCGTCCGCCTATGATCTCCGGGTGCGAGACCATGGCCGATACGATTCGCCCGGCGGCCTCGCGCGTCTCTCTGGGCCAATCCCCCGGCGGCTCGACCAGGCGCGCATACATCAGGGCCATCGCGCGCACTGTCAAGCCGAAGACGGGAGCGCCGCATCCGTCAATGCCGACGGCTATGTCTTCCAAAGGCACGTCGGAGAATCCTTCGACGGTGCGCGCGATCGTCAGCTGCACGGGATTGCCCGGTTGGTCGTAAGTATCCGTGGGAGCGCCAAGGTGAAGCGCCAGCGCGAGCATGCCCGCGTGCTTGCCCGAACAGTTATTGTGCAGCACATTGGGCTTCAAGCCGCGCTCGCGCAGGCGCGCAGCCGTCTCCGCGCTGAACGGCTCGTGCACGCCGCACTTGAGCGCGCTTTCGTCCATCCCGATCTTGCGCAGCATCCCGGCCACCGTCTCCGTATGAATCGGCTCTCCGTTGTGCGAGGCGCAGGCGATGGCTATCTCCTGCGTCGTAAAGCCGAAGCGGTCGGCCGCGCCCGACGAGACGAGCGGCAGCGATTGAAAGGGCTTGGCCGACGAGCGCATGTAAGTCAAGACGCCCGGCACGCCCAGGTGTGCGACGATCTGGCCGTCCGCATCTACGGCGGCAATGTGGCCGCGATGCCGCGATTCCGTGATCGAGCCGCGCCGGACTTCGACCAGCGGCACGGGCTCGGGGATATTGTCAATTCTCTTTTCACTCATTAGCGGTAAATCTTAAAAGCAAAAAGGCAAAAGGTAAAAGGCAAAAGCGTGGACGAAACCACTTTTAATTAAAGGAGATTAATTAGAAGCGGTTTGCGGCCTGACTTTTTCCTTTTACCTTTTTACTTTCGCCTTCTCTACCTTGAGCGTCTTCTGCTGCTGCTGCTGCCGGCGCGCGCCGCCGACCGGCGGCCTCCGTAGCTTAGTATGCTCAGCTTGATAGTGCGGCGTCCGAACCGGCAGGCTTCGCGGTAGGTGGGAACCCAAACGTCTATCTTGCGGCCCCTTACGGCCGAGCCAGTATCGGCGACGACGTATTCGCCGCTGTACGGGCCCGCGTCCAGGCGCACGCGCGTACCCAAGGGCAGGACGCGCGGGTCTGCGGCGATGATGCCTTTGGCGACGCGCATTCCGCTGGCGGTTCTTCCGGGCAGACTGTAAGCGGTGGCGACATAGGCTTGCGGAGCCGTGAGCGCCGGAAGAGTTTCGGGAACTTCCGCGGGCGTCTCGGGCAATATAGTTACAGAAGGCGCTTCGCCCGTGCTGCTCGTCGAAGCCGCTGCATTAGACGGCGCTACTGTGGCCGCCGAGTCTGAAGCGGGTCGCGTTTCGACCGGCTCGGGCCTCACGGCCGAGACTTCTGCTTCTTCGACGGTCGTATCTGTCTTCTCTTGCTGGGCGGAGGCGGGCTGACGTGTGCTGTGGCCTTCTGCGAATAAGGGTTTGGCGTCAAAAAGAAGGGCTGAAGAGAGAAGCGTAGCAGCAAAGGCTGCGCTTCCACCAAAGAACATTTTCATTTAATCGGGTCTCCTGTCCGAGGTTGTTGTTGAAACCTTTCAGCGTCGCGCCGCGCGAGTCCGTTCTTTCCCATGACTCGACCTCCGGCTCGTAGGAGTATTGCGTCAGCCGGAGTTGGGGGCTTGCATCCTTGATGCGGTGTGCTGAAAAGAGTTACACAAAAGAAAAACAAGCGAACATCGTTGTCCGCTTGTTCTATTAATTCCAATTACGGGAAAGCAAACTATCATATCGGGAACGGAAGTGTCCAGCCGCGAGTCGCGAGCCTCGCGCTCGCCTCTTCTCAACCCCTTTTAGCGAAACTAAAAGAGCGCCGTCGCCGTAGAAGACTACAGAACACATCAATTTGAAGGAGAACTCCCCTCAATGCTCACAAGAAGGCTTTTCGTACTACTTCTGGCGCTGTCGTGTTTGACGGCCCTGCCGCTTCCCCCTGGCACAGCCGCCGCACACTTCCCCGAAGGGGAATCGCAAGTATCCGGCACGGCCACGCCGACCGCTACGCTTCCCGCATGGGTTGTGCGCAGCAACGAGAATACGCAGGTGCTGCTTGCCGTCCTCGCCCGCTTCGGCCCGGAGGGCGCGGCGCAGCTCGGCGTCAACGGCTACGACGAGCAGATCATAGACCTTAAGCCGAAGGTCAACGAGCGTGCCAATCAGGCGACGCGCGAAGCCGTACAGGTTTTGAAGGGACGGCTCGCCGCCGAGAAAGACCCGCTCGTGCGCCAGGATTTGGAGATTCTCATCAAGTCTGCGGAAGACAACATTCGCGGCAACGAGCTTAATGACAAGTACGAGATTCCATACTTCAACATGTCCCGGCTGGTCTTCTTCGGCATGCGCGGGCTGCTTGACGATCAGGTTCCGGCCGAGCGACGCAAGGCTGCGCTCGTTCGCATGCGTCGTTACGCAGGCATGGAAGCCGGTTACGAGCCTTTGACCTCTCTGGCCGAGGCGCGAACGCGCGAACGACTCTCGAAGCCCGGCCTCATTGGCCCCCCCAAAGCGCAGGTCGAGAAAGACCTGGCAAACGCAGACTTCTTCATCAACGGCACCGGCCAGCTTTTCGACAAATATAAGATAGAGGGATACCAGGAAGCTTACACCAAGCTCAAGGGGCAGCTC
>DASQYE010000008.1:0-2022 GCA_035639355.1 Pyrinomonadaceae bacterium | reverse complement strand
GAAGCGTAGAGCTTCGCCATGGAAGATTCCTTCGTCACACGCTTGCCCTGGTCTTTGAGGTACGCGGCGCGATACATCATTAGTCGCGCGGCCTCGATCTGCGTCGCCATGTCGGCCAGCTTGAATTGAATCGCCTGGAACTCCGCGATAGGCTTGCCGAACTGCTCGCGCTCCCTGGCATAACGCACGGCCGACTCGTAAGCGCCCTGCGCGATACCCACAGCCAGCGCCGCAATCGAGATGCGCCCCCCATCCAGCACCTGCATCGCCTGTATGAATCCTTCGCCCTCCGCTCCGACCCTGTTTCCGTCCGGCACGTAGCAGTCCTCAAAGACCACGCTCGCCGTCTCGGAAGCGCGAAGGCCCAGCTTGTTCTCCTTCTTCGACGGCGCGAATCCCTTCATGCCCTTCTCGAAGATAAAGGCTGTAATTCCCTTGTTCCCCTTCGAGCGGTCGGTCGAGGCGACGGCCACGCAGGTGTCGGCGTGTATCGCGTGCGTGATGAAGTTTTTCGAGCCGTTGACCACCCAGCCGCCGTTCTGCCGCACGGCGTTCGATCTGGTTCCGGACGCGTCCGAGCCCGCGCTCGGCTCCGTCAGCCCCCACGCACCCAGGTGTTCCCCTCTGGCGAGCGGCACGAGATACTTTTGCTTCTGCTCCTCCGTGCCGAACATGAAGATGTGGTTCGAGCAGAGCGAATTGTGCGCTGCGACCGAGATGCCCACAGAGCCATCGACGCGAGACAGCTCCTCGATGATGGAGGCATACTCGACGTAGCCGAGCCCCGCGCCGCCGTACTCTTCAGGAAAGATGACGCCCATCAGGCCCAGCTCGGCCAGCTTGGGGATCAGCTCGACGGGGAAGTGCTGCGTCTCATCCCACTCCATGACGTGCGGCGCGATCTCCGCTTCGGCAAACTCGCGCACGCTCATCCTGACCTGCTGTTGCTCTTCGTTCAGCTCGAATTCCATAAACAACCCCTTTAAGTAAGGGATGAGGGCGGAGGGATGAGGGATGAAATAGGATTATTCAAGTTGAATAATCAAGCTTTCATCCCTCATCCCTCCGCCTTCATCCCTTGTATTGTACCTTAATCCCGTCGCCCGCCGTGACCCGCGGCGCGTGTTTTCGGCCTGGCGCGCGGCGACGGTTTTCGTCTCTTTTTCATCAAGCGCGCGACCTCTGCGGGCATCAACATGCGCCATTGTTTCGGGGCCAGGTATTCGTCAGAGAGAAATCCGATTCGCACCCGCCTGAGCTTCACGACCGAGTGGCCGATCTGATCGAACATGCGCCTGATCTGCTGATTGCGCCCCTCGTGAAGCACCACCTCGAACCAGGAGTTGGCGTCGCCGTCGTCGAGCCTTTTGATCTCGGCCAGTGCGGTGCGCGTGCCGTCGTCGAGCGCTATCCCGCGCCGCAAACGATCTACGGCCTCTTCGGGCGGCACGCCCTTGACCTTCACCTCGTAAACCTTCTCGACGCCGTTGCGCGCCGAGGTGATGAAGTTTGTGAACTCGCCGTCGTTGGTCAGAAGAAGGAGTCCTTCGGTGTTGAAGTCTAGCCGCCCGACCGGATGAAGTCGCCCTAAGGAGGCAGGCAAAAGCTCCGTCACCAGGGGGCGTCCCTCCGGGTCTGCGAGGCTCGTCAGGTAGCCGCGCGGCTTGTTGAGCAGAATATAAACTTTCTCGCGCTGGTTGAGCGTAGGATTAATCAAGCGCCCGCGCACCTTTATATGGTCGCGCAAGGGATCGGCTTTAGTCCCCAAGGTGGTGACCACCTGCCCGTTGACAGTCACTTCGCCCGCCACGATCATCTCCTCCGCATGACGACGCGACGCGATCCCGGCAGCGGCAATAAGTTTTTGCAAACGCTCTTCCATGAAAAGGCAAAAGTAAAAAGGTAAAAGGTAAAAGTCAGGCGGCAACCGGATTCTTTAGATAAAAGCTTTCGTCTGCACTTTTGCCTTTTACCTTTTGCCCTTTTCCTAAGTCTTACGCTCCTCCCGCCAAATCCTCAAAG
>DASQYE010000007.1:0-3789 GCA_035639355.1 Pyrinomonadaceae bacterium | reverse complement strand
AATTATGGAGCAGACCCTGAGCGGTAAGCACACAGGCACGTGGCAGGGCATAGCGGCTTCCGGCAGAGAATTCAGGATACCCGTCTGCACCATCTACACGTTCGACGAAGAGGACAAGATCGTGGGCGAAAACGTCTATTTCGATAGGGCGCTGCTGCTCAAACAACTCGGAGTCCTACCTTGAGCTTTGAGCCCGTGCCCGGCTCTCTCTCTGTGTGTGGGCTCGCGCGGGCGGCTGTTTTCGTTTCGATTAAATCAGATGAGCACATCCATACCGCAGCTCAGACGCGCCGCCGCGCAGGATACAGGCGGCATCCATGCCCTCATCGCGGAGGTCTACGCCGAGTACGGCTGTACGCTCGACGTTGAGAGGGACGAGCCGCACCTGCTTGAGCCCGCGCAATACTTTCGCCGCAGCGGCGGAGAGCTATGGGTGGTTGAAGACGGCGGCGCTATTAAAGGAAGCTGCGCGGTGTTTCTGCACCGGGACGCGGGCGAGCTGAAAACTCTTTACATACATAGGACGCTGCGGCGGCAGGGCTGGGGCCGCCGGCTGGTCTTGCTGGCGATGGAGCACGCGCGGCGCGCCGCCAAACCGAGTATGATCCTGTGGAGCGACACGCGCTTTCTTGACGCCCACCGGCTCTACACGAGCATGGGTTTTCAGCCGATGGGCGAGCGAGAGCTGAACGACTCGAACAACTCCGTAGAATACGGCTTCACTTTGCCTTTAACGTAGCGCATGGGTCGCCCCCTTCTCTTCTCAGGGGACGTGCGCCCTTTTGACGACGAAACGCGCACAGGCTTCACGGCACGCCCCGGAAAGAATATTTTCGGCGCGCACGTCCCTTAAAATGGCCGGAGATGGTATATGAACATACGCCTGCACTCAATAAGCGTCATCGGTGTGCTGCTGCTGTGCGGCGCGGGTGACTGGCTGGCCTTGGCCGCTACGGATGCTGCTCTGGCGCAAAAGTCTGATCGTGCCGCGAGGCATCCGTATGCCTCAGCAGGGCCGCTCAGCGAGCCCACGATCTTCGCCGAGGGTAGCCTGTGTACGGGCGATTACGAATCTCATCCGGCATTCACGCCCGACGGCAAGACGGTTTACTTCTTGAAGAACAACCCTAGCTTCACCTTCTGGACGATTGTCGTCTCGCGTTTTCATAACGGCCGTTGGACGACGCCCGAGGTCGCCCCGTTCTCCGGACAATACTCGGACGCAGACCCTTTCATCACGCCCGACGGAAACCGCTTCTACTTCATCTCGAACCGTCCCCTGGCTAGCGCAGCGGGCGCGAAGCCCAAAGGCGACCTGGACATCTGGTTTATGGAGAAGACCGCCAATGGATGGAGCGAGCCGAAGAACGCGGGCGCGCCCATCAATAGCCCAGGCAATGAATGGTATCCGACGATCACCAGTGCGGGGACAATCTATTTCGGCTCCGACCGTGAGGGAGGCAAGGGCCGCACAGACCTTTATCGCGCCCGGCTAATCAACGCCGTATACAATGAGGCGTTGAACCTGGGCGAGCCCTTCAACACCCAGTTCAACGAGTTCGAGCCCTTCATCGCCCCGGACGAAAGCTTTCTCATATTCATGTGCGGCGGGCGAGCGGACTCGCGCGGCGGCTTCGATCTGTACATCAGCTACAACCGGGCGGGCGTTTGGACGACGCCCGCGAACCTTGGCGATAAGATCAATTCGAGCGGCAACGAGCTCTCACCCAAAATCTCGCCCGACGGTCGATACTTCTTCTGGACGAGCACCAGGGACTTCACGGACAAGCCGCCGGAGAAACCGCTCACCTACGGCGAGCTATCGAGCAGGCTCAGAAGCCCTCGCAACGGCCTGGGCGACATCTACCAGATAGACATCAGCGCGCTCAAGATAGGGCGCTGATAGTAAGCGTCGGCTCAAGCAAGAGCGAACGGCCACAGCGCTCGAACCCTGGATTATCGCAGCGACCAACCAAATAGCCTCAGCCATCCTTAGATAATCCGCGCCCTCGCCCCCCGCATCCTCTCCTTAGCGGCTTCGCGGCGCGCTGCCACGAGAGCGAAGGATTTTCGCCGTCGAGACAGGTCGTGGCCTGTCTTTTGCTACTACACCCTGTAACCGCTCAAATTCGATACGAAAATCGTACACCGAAGCGATTTCAGGTGTTTAATCGGTAGCGGCGAGGGTTCTGTTTTGACACATCAAGCGGGAGGAACGAACGAGTTATGGGGATCATCGCATATATCATCCTGGGCCTGATAGCGGGCCTCATCGCAAAGGCGATTATGCCGGGCAGAGACCCCGGCGGGCTGATTATCACGACGCTTCTGGGAATCGTCGGCTCTATCATCGGCGGCTTTATCGGAAGCGCCTTGCTCGGTTACGGACAAGTTGATTCAGTGGGCGACGTAAGCCGTCCGGGCTTTTTGATGAGCCTGGTGCTGGCGGTCGTCGGGGCCATCGTCGTGCTGGCCGTTTACAGGCTTATCAAAGGCAGAAGCCTGCGCGTCTGATCTTTGCATCTCGGTTAAAGGGAGGAGCGCTGAAAAGGTTCTTTTGTTTGAAGCTTGCAGCGCAGGGCTCCTGAAAGGCGGCGATTGACGCCGCGCCCGAATCGGCGGGGAGGCAGGCGCATGTCCTGTCTTTAAATTCTGAAAACGCGCGGCGGGAGACCACAGTGGGTCATAAACATGACCGCGACGTTATCTTATCTTTAGAACTCAAAATTGGAGGATTGATCAAATGGTAGACACAACAGGAGCTACAACTGGACGCTCGCGCACGGTGACTGGACTGTTCAGAGACAGGGAAAGCGCCGAGCGCGCTTATGGATCGCTCACAAGTCGTGGCTATGGCCAGGACGACGTGAACCTCTTGATGTCGGACGAGACGCGCGATAAACACTTCGTCGGCGGACGCGAGACGGAGCTTGGCAACAAGGCGCTTGAAGGCGCGGGTACGGGCGCGGCCATCGGCGGTACGGTCGGCGCGACCTTAGCGGCAATCGCAGCCATCGGGACTTCGGTCGCCCTGCCGGGTCTGGGCCTGATCGTGGCCGGGCCGATCGCGGCTGCTCTGGCGGGCGCTGGCGCGGGCGGCGCGACCGGCGGTATCATCGGCGCTCTGGTGGGCGCTGGCATTCCCGAAGAGCGCGTTAAGGATTACGAAGAGGGCATTAAGCAGGGCGGCATAGTGATGGGCGTCAATGCGCGCTCGGACGAGGATGCCGACTACTTCGAGAACGACTGGCGTAGCAACCGCGGCGAGCACATTTACCGCTAAACTCTACTTCCAGACGGAAACGGAGATTGCAATTCCGGCTACACGCCAGGGCTCCCTGTGGGGGTTCCGGCATGTAGCCGGAAGCTTGCGCCATGCGTCGGGGGCGGGCCGCAGGTAAAGCCTGCGGACGAGACCGAGCAGTGAGAAACCCCGACGCGGCTCTCCAAACAATTCTATTGCAGCGAACACAGGAGGAATTTAATGCGACGAACTTTTGCTCTCCCGGTCGCGCTCATCGTCGCCAGCTTCTTGGCTGGCTGCGATGGAGCCGACCAGACGAACGCCAACAACACTAACGCGACCCGTAACGGCGCGGTCGAGACCAATGCGAACATAAATCCGCGCGCCAACGCCAATTCAGTCCCGTCCAACACGGCCGTCGTCACGGGCGACAACGGCAACGCCAACACGGCCGGGATTTCCACTCTGAACGGCAACAGAGCGTCGGGTAACAGCGGTAACGGCAACCGTGGCAACACCAACAACCGGAACCGCTAGGCTTCCCG
>DASQYE010000006.1:0-3262 GCA_035639355.1 Pyrinomonadaceae bacterium | reverse complement strand
GAGAGCCGCGTGCTCGTCGACTGCGGGTTGTTCCAGGGTCACCGGGAGCTGAAAGAGCGCAACTGGCAGGACCCGCCGTTCGACCCCGCCGCCGTCGACGCCGTGCTCATCACGCACGCGCACATCGACCACACTGGGTATCTGCCGCGCCTCGTCTCGCAGGGCTTCGCCGGCCCCGTCTATTGCTCGCGCGGCACGGCCGACCTGCTCAAGGTCTTATTGCCGGACGCGGCGCGCTTGCAGGAAGAGGATGCTGACTATCGCAATCGTCACAAGCTGTCGAAGCACACGCCCGCCCTGCCGCTCTACACGGAAGAGGACGCGCGCGCGACGCTCGATCTCATAGAGCCGGTCGAGAACACGGGCGCTGGCCGGGACGTAGCGCCCGGCATCCGGGCCGGATTCCGCATCGCCGGCCATATACTGGGCTCAAGCCTTGTGCTCGTGGAGATAGAGGGGGCCGTAAATCACGGCCGTGGGTGGCGCGTTCTTTTCTCGGGCGACCTGGGCCATTACGATCAGCCGATCATACGCGACCCCGTAAGCCCGCCCGCCTGCGATTACTTGCTGGTCGAATCAACCTACGGTGACCGCCTGCACGACCCGGAAGACCCCAAGGACGCGCTCGCGCGAATTATCAACGAGACGAGGGAGCGCGGCGGCGTCGTCCTGATCCCGGCCTTCGCCGTCGGTCGCACGCAGGAGCTTCTTTACCTGATACGCGAGCTTGAGGACGAAAAGCGTATCCCCATCCTGCCGGTGCGCGTCGATTCGCCTATGGCGGCCGCCGCGACGCGCGTCTACAGCAATCGCCGCGAAGAACAGGACGAGGAATACGCGAGCGTGCTCGCCAGACGTGAGCATCCCTTGCGCACACACTCTATGGTCACCGCCTCGTCGCGCGATGAATCCAAGCGCCTCAACGCCGAGGAGGGGACGCGTATTATCATCAGCGCTTCGGGGATGATGACGGGCGGGCGCGTCCTGCATCACGCGCGCAGGTTCCTGCCCGACAACCGCTCGACCATAGTCTTCGTCGGCTACCAGGCCGCCGGGACGACAGGCCGCCGCATCATCGACGGCCAGCGCGAGGTCAGGATCATGGGCCAGTTCGTGCCCGTGCGCTGTCACATAGAGCGCGTCGGCGGTTTCTCGGCGCACGCCGATTGGAAGGAAGTGCTGCGCTGGCTGGAAGGCAGCCCAGCGCCGCCGCGCAAGACATTCCTCACGCACGGCGAGCCCGAAGCCGCCGCCGCCATGGCCGAGCACATACGCGAGCGTTTCGGCTGGACGGTCGAAGTGCCGACCTACGGCCAAGTGACGGAGCTAGAGTAGCCGCAGCTTTTTAGAACGGCTTTTTTTAGAATGGACTCAGGTTTTTTGCGCGCGTGGAGCGCCACGCCCGGCCCGTGTTATACTGCCGGAAAGACAGTGATAAGTGACTCGGTGATTCGGTGACGAGCAAGAACAAGGCTTTAACTTGTCACTCGCCACTTGTCACTGCACTTAATATAAGGAGCATCTCATTGAGCGTTCTCGTCGATAGAAATACGCGTCTGGTGGTGCAGGGCATCACGGGCAAAGAGGGCACGTTTCATACGCGGCAGATGGTCGAGTACGGGACGAACGTCGTCGGCGGCGTCACGCCCGGCAAGGGCGGAAGCACGCACGAGGGCATCCCTGTCTTTAACACTGTCGCCGATGCCGTGAAGGAGGCGGGCGCGAACGCCTCTGTGATCTACGTGCCGCCCGCTTTTGCTGCGGATGCGATCATGGAGGCGGCCGCCGCAGAGATTCCGCTCGTCGTCTGCATTACGGAGGGGATTCCGGTGCTCGACATGGTCAAGGTCAAGGAGTACCTGTCGGACAAGCCGACACGGCTCATAGGCCCGAACTGTCCAGGCATTATCTCGCCCGGCAAATGCAAGATCGGCATCATGCCCGGCCACATCCATAGAGAGGGGCGCATCGGCGTCGTCTCGCGCTCCGGGACGCTGACCTACGAGGCCGTGGGCCAATTGACTGCTCTGGGCCTCGGGCAATCGACGGCCATAGGCATTGGCGGCGACCCCATAGTCGGCACGACGCACACGGACGCGCTCGCGCTCTTTCAGGCGGACGACGAGACGGACGGTATAGTGATGATCGGCGAGATCGGCGGCACGGCGGAAGAGGACGCCGCCGCCTTTGCCCGTGACAATGTGCGCAAGCCCATCGTCGCTTTCATCGCCGGGCAGACGGCCCCGCCCGGACGCCGCATGGGCCACGCCGGCGCGATCATCGCCGGCGGCAAGGGAACGGCCGCCGAAAAGATGCAGGCGCTCGAAGAGGCCGGCATCCGCGTCCTCCATTCACCCGCAGACATCGGCACGGCCATGCGAGATGCGCTTGGCGCGCAGGCAGCAGCATAACAATTTACGATTATGGGTAATCTAACGTTCGGCATTATCAAGCCCGACGCGGTTCGCGGCGGGAAAACGGGACAGATTCTTCAACGCATCACGGACGACGGGTTTCGCCTGCGTGCGATGAAGCTTATTCACATGACGCTCGAAGAGGCCGAAGGCTTCTATGCCGTACATCGCGAGCGCCCTTTCTTTACGGAGCTGACGCGGTTCATGTCCAGCGGGCCGTGCGTAGTGCTGGCCCTTGAGAAGGAGGGCGCGGTCAAGGGCTGGCGCGACCTGATGGGCGCGACCGATCCGGCCCATGCCGATGCGGGAACTCTGCGGCGAGAGTTCGGCGCTTCGCTCGGCGAGAACGCCGTCCACGGCTCGGACTCGGAAGAGAATGCCGAGATCGAAGTCTCATATTTCTTCAGCCGATTAGAACTCGTCTGAGGCTCAAAACGGCGTCGGACAGATCCCGCCGGGCAAAGGACGACCGCGCGGGCGATTTTTTTAGAGGTGCTGCTCTTGAACGAGGACAGTTCATCCGGCGGGAGAGGGCCTTCTTCGATCAAACCGCCGACGATCAAGCCGCCGACCATTAAACCGCCCACGGCGCGCGACGACGTGTGGGGAGAGACGACGCTCGGCTCCGCGCCGGGCGCGGCGCTTCCACAGAGCGCGCCCGTGCCTGTCGGGTCAGCCCTGCCGCCGATGGAGCGCGCAGCCGCCGCGCCGCCGGGCAGGCAAAACCTCTGGCTCTGGGTCGTCCTCGGACTGCTATTTCTTGCAATCTTGGTTGTCGGTCTGGCCGTGGTGGTCTTACTGTGGCTGATGTAAAATCAGTCCGAAGCCATCCGCAATACTGTAACCCT
>DASQYE010000005.1:0-2166 GCA_035639355.1 Pyrinomonadaceae bacterium | reverse complement strand
CCACGCCAACGATCTCTAACAGGCGTCGGTCGCCGTCCATATTGCCAAACTGTATGCGTTTTCCGATGGGGTCGGCGCCCGGAAAATATTTCTGCGCGAGCGATTGGCTGACGACGGCGGCGGGCGGCGCATCCGCGCCGTCGCTCGCACCGAACATACGACCGCGCAAGACGGGGATGCCCATCGCGTTGAAGTAGCCGGGACTTGCAAGTCTGTATTCGGCGTGGCCCGCGTGCGACGGATCGTTGTCAATCAGGAACGTCCCGTCCGCGCCCGTGTCCGTGAGCGGCAAGGCGTTGACGCCGCCGATGGCGACGACGCCCGGCAGTTGTTCGAGTCGTTCGAGCAGTTGCTGGTAAAAGAGCGCGTTACGCTTCTGTTGATCTTTGTCGTCAGACGCGGGCAGCGACAGATTCATCACGACGGCGCTCTCAGGACGAAAGCCCGGATCAACGCGCAGCAGCTCGACAAAGCTCTTGCCCAGGAGCCCCGCGCCGACAAGCAGGATCAACGTCAGTGCCACCTGCGCGACGACGAGCAACCCGCGCAGACGTTTCCCTGCGCCATGCTCCGTCTGCCCGCGCGCCGCTTCTTTCAGGCCGGCTTGCAAGTCTCCGCCCGCGCCGTGCAGCACCGACACGACTCCGAGCGCGATTGCGATCAATGCCGACAGCGCGAGCGTGAAAAGGAGCGCGCGCGCATTCACGCTGATCTCGTCGGCGCGCGGCAGACTTCCCTGATTCAGTCTGAGAATCAGGTCAACGCCCCAGAAGGAGAGCAGCACGCCGAAAGCTCCGCCGATGAGCGCGAGCAGCAGATTCTCCGTGAGGAACTGCTGAGCCAGACGCAAGCGTCCGGCTCCGAGCGCGGCGCGCACGGCAAACTCTTTCTGCCGCGCGGTCATCCGCGCCAGGAGCAGATTCGCAACGTTCGTGCCCGCTATCAGCAAGAGGAAGCCGACCGCCGCGAGGATAATGAGCAGCGCCTGTCGCGCGTTGCCCACGAGATATTCTTGCAGCGGAATGAGCGCAAAATCTGATGTGTCCGTCCCCTGGCCGTTCTCCTGCTTGAGTTGTTGACCGATGGCGCTCAGGTCTGCGCGCGCCGCGTCGAGCGTCACATCGGGGCGCAGCCTTGCGATGACGCTCCAGTTGTGTGCCGTGCGGGAAGCGTCGGGCGGATACATCTCGCGCGGCACCCACACATCCGCCGCCTTCGGAAAGCCCAAGCCGGGCGGCAGCACGCCGATCACCGGAAGGCTCTGATCGTCAATCCTCAAAGTCATGCCCGCGAGATCGGTCTTGCCGCCGAGTGCGCGCTGCCAGAATCCGTAGCTGACAATCGCCACCGGAATGCCGGACTTCAACTCTTCAGGCAGGAACGCACGCCCGACGACCGTGCCGACGCCAAGCACGTGGAAGAACTCGCCGGATACCGCATAGACGGGCGCGCGCACCGGCTCGCTTCCACCAATGATCGTCGTCATCATCGTCGATGCACTTCCACCACTGTATTCGGCAATCGCTTCGAAACTGTGATTGCGCGCGCGCACGTCCGCATAGTTCGGCTCGGTCACAGGCATCCGCGCGCCCTTAGCGCTGACCTCTTTGAGTTCGACGACGCGCGCCGCGTCCGGGTACGGTAAAGGGCGCAGGAGCACTGCATCGACGATGCTGAAGATGGCCGTGTTCGCGCCGATGCCTAAAGATAGCGTGAGGACGGCGGTTAAAGTGAAGCCGGGTTTCTTCAATAGCATCCGCAGCCCGTAGCGCAGGTCTTGCCAGACGGACTCCAGCCACCCCCCGCCTCTCACCTCGTACCCCATCTCCTTAATGCGCAACTGCGGGCCGAACCTGGCCTCCGCCTCGCGGCGCGCCTCCTCTGGCGTCATCCCGCGGCGGATGTTCTCCTCGGTGCGCATGTCGATGTGGAACTGGCATTCCTCCCCGATCTCACGGTGGACGGCCTCGCTATCCCACAGCGCACGCAGGCGTCCCAGTAGAGATTTCAACCGCGCCATCTCCCCGCCCTCCCATTATGTGGCCTGTAACACCTTGGCGACCGCCGCCGTCAGATGCTCCCATTGCGACTCCTCGACGGCGAGCTGTTTGCGGCCCCGTCGGGTCAGCTTATAGAATCGCGCGCGCCGGTTATTCTCCGACACGC
>DASQYE010000004.1:0-2233 GCA_035639355.1 Pyrinomonadaceae bacterium | reverse complement strand
GCAAAGACATCGCCCGTGCCTGTGAAGATGATTGCTTTAATATCCGTGCGCTCAAGGAGCGCGGACGTAATTGAGTCCAGCTGATTGAGCGTCGAGACGGAGAGCGGGTTGCGTTTGGCCGGACGATTGAGGCGTATGATCGCCATTGGCGGGCGCGCCAGCAAGATCACGGGCGCATCGGTCGAAGCTGCATCTTCTTCGGTCATGCGCGTGGACGGACATTGTCGCGCAGGAACATGACTATATCCTCGGTCGAAGTGCCCGGAAGAAAAACGGCCGAGACGCCCTGCTCTTTAAGACGCGGTATATCTTCCTGCGGGACTATGCCGCCGACGACGATCAGGCAATCGTCCATGCCCTGTTCGCGCAGCAGCGAGACAATGCGCGGGCACAGAGTATTGTGCGCGCCGCTCAAGATCGAGATGCCGACGGCATCAACATCCTCCTGAAGCGCCGCCGCCGCAATCATCTCCGGCGTCTGCCGCAGACCCGTATAAATCACTTCCATGCCGGCGTCCCTGAGCGCACGCGCAATAACCTTCGCGCCGCGATCATGACCATCGAGGCCCGGCTTGGCAACCAACACGCGAATCTTCTGTTGGGGCATAAAAAGCAGCTGTCGGATGTTAGATGCCGGATGTCAGTGTCGGCTGTTAACCAACATCTAACATCCGGCATCTTTTTTCTAAATTACGGGCTCCTCGTACAGGCCGTAAACGTCGCGCAGGGCATCACAGATTTCGCCAAGCGTGGCATAGGCGCGGACGGCCTCTATGATCGCCGGCATCGTATTCTCATTATCGCGCGCCGCCTTTCTGATTTTATCGAGCCCTGCGGCGACCGCGCCCCGGTCGCGCCGCTCCCGCGTTTGATTCAGACGCTCGTTCTGGTGATCGCGCACGCCTTCGTCAATCACCAGCAGCGGAATCTCCGCCGGCTCTTCTTCCATCCTGTACTTGTTGACGCCGACGATCGTTTGATCGCCGCGCTCAACCGCCTTCTGGTAATGATAGGCGGAGTCCTGAATCTCGCGCTGCGGGAAACCTTTTTCAACCGCCTCGACCATCCCGCCCATAGCATCTATCTTCTCGAAGTAGGCGAGCGCGCCGTCTTCCATCTTCTTCGTCAGGGATTCTATAAAGTAAGAGCCGCCGAGCGGGTCGATCGTGTTCGCCACGCCGGTCTCCTCCGCGATGATCTGTTGCGTGCGGAGTGCGATCAGGGCCGCGCGGTCGGTTGGCAGGGCCAGCGCTTCATCGTAAGCGTCCGTATGCAGGCTGTTGGTCCCGCCGAGCACGCCCGCGAGCGCCTGTATCGCCACGCGGACGATATTGTTAAGGGGCTGTTGCACCGTGAGCGAGACACCGGCCGTCTGTGTGTGGAAGCGCAGTTGCAGCGTGCGCTCGTTCCTGGCGTTGAAACGCTCGCGCATCACGCGCGACCAGACACGGCGCGCGGCGCGGTACTTCGCAATCTCCTCGAAGAAATCATTATGCGCATTGAAGAAGAAGGAGATGCGCGGCACAAACTCGTCCACGTCAAGCCCCGCGCGCACGCCCCACTCGACATACTCGATACCGTCGCGCAAGGTGAAGGCCAACTCCTGCAAAGCGGTCGCGCCCGCTTCGCGTATGTGATAGCCGCTCACCGAAATAGGATTGTATCTGGGGACGTGACGGGTGCAGAACTCGAACGTGTCCGTGACCAGCTTCATCGCAGGTCGAATCGGATATATCCACTCTTTCTGCGCGATGTACTCTTTCAAAATATCGTTTTGAAGCGTGCCGGAAATCTTCTTCCAGTCCGCGCCCTGCTTCTCCGCCACTACCAGGTACATCGCCAGCAGCACGGAGGCGGGCGCGTTGATCGTCTGCGAGACTGTGACCTCCTCAAGCGGGATGCCGTCGAATAAGACCTCCATATCGGCAAGAGAAGAGACCGCCACGCCGCACTTGCCGACCTCGCCCTCCGAGAGCGGCGAGTCCGCGTCGTAGCCCATCAACGTCGGCAGGTCGTAGGCGACGGAGAGTCCCGTCTGCCCGTGTTCGAGCAGGTACTTGAAGCGCGCGTTCGTCTCCTCGGGCGTGCCGAAGCCGGCGAACTGCCGCATCGTCCAGAGCTTGCCGCGGTAGCCGGTGGGGTGAATGCCGCGCGTGTAGGGGAACTCGCCGGGGAACGCGGTGTCGCGCTCGAAGTCGATGCCAGCCGCGTCGGCGGGCGTGTAGAGGCGCTC
>DASQYE010000003.1:0-8597 GCA_035639355.1 Pyrinomonadaceae bacterium | reverse complement strand
CCTGTTTGATTGGCTCGCGCTGCTGTTCGTGGCGCTGGCGGCGGCTGCTATGATCGCGGGCCTCTACGAGTTTTGGCTGCTGGCGGGCAAGCGAGCCTTGAAGGCCAACGCAGGCGTTGGATTCCTGGGGGCGGCGGCGCTCTTTACGCTCTTTTATCTTGACGCTCCGGCGACCGGCCCAGACCTGCTCGTATTGACGCTCGTCGCTTTGACGATCGTCGTGCTGACGTTGGAGATGTTGAAGGGCGCTCCCTTCGATAAGATGATAGGGGCGGCGGGCGCAACCCTTCTGGGCGTGCTTTACGTCGTCCTGCTGGGCGGACACCTGGTCGCCCTGCGCATGGGATTTCCGCAAGTCCAGGCGGCGCACCTGCTCTGCTTCTTCTTTCTCGTCATCATGGGCTCGGACACGGGCGCTTATTACACGGGTAGGGCGATGGGGCGACGCAAGCTCGCGCCGAAGATCAGCCCCGGCAAGACCTGGGAGGGCGCTCTCGGCGGCATGCTTGCGAGCCTGTTGATGGCCGTGTTGGCCCACTACTGGTTCTTTCACGAGCTGCCTTTGAAATGGGCGCTTCCGCTCTCGGCGTTGATGAACGTGCTCGGCGTGCTCGGCGATTTGACGGAGAGCGCGCTCAAGCGCGGCGCGGGCGCGAAGGATGCGGCGCAGATTCTACCGGGCCACGGCGGCCTGCTGGATCGTCTCGATAGCTTGCTCTTCAACGCGCCCGTCATCTACTATTTCGGACACTTCTACTTTAAATGAGCATCCGTCCCTGCCGCGCCAGGGCGAGGGGACGAAAGCGAGAGAGGCTCTCGGAAAGTGACGAAGAGGACTATTATCATCCTCGTAAGCGTTTTGGGGGGGCTCGTGCTCCTGGTCGCGCTCTTCGCAGGCGCGATCGTGGGGCTCGTCTTCTATACGCTCTCGCGTAGCGAAGCGGCGCAGACGGCCAAGAGCTTTCTCCAGAGCAGCGAGAAATTAAAGCAGGATATAGGCGAGGTCAAAGACTTCGGCTCGCTCATCACGGGCAACATCAGCTCGCAGAATCAGAGCGGCGACGCGACGCTCAATATCAAGGTTATCGGCGAGCGCCGCACCGTGAATACGACCGTCGTGATGATGTACAGGGCCGGGCGCAACTGGCGAGTCACGGATGCCACCTATACAAACGAGGCTGGGCAGACGGTAGAGCTGGTCGATAAGTACGGGCCAGACCCGCCGGAGCAGTAAGAGAGAGACACACAAATGAAGCCTAAAGGGATCGCTATCCTGGGCTCTACGGGGTCGATCGGGCGCAATACTTTGCGCGTGGTCGAGGCGTTCGACGCTGATAGATTCCGCGTCGTCGCGCTCGGGGCGGGACGCAACACCGTCAGGCTGGCGGAGCAGGTCGCGCGCCACAGGCCGGAGCTGGTCTCAGTCGAGACGGAAGAAAGCGCAGAAGCTCTCAGCTTGATGCTGCGCGAGCAGGCAATTGCGCCCCCGCGCATACTGACGGGCGAAGAAGGTCTGGTCGAGGTCGCCACGCACGCGGGAGCCGATCACGTGGTATCGGCGACGGTCGGGGCCGTCGGATTCGTGCCCACCTTGCGCGCGCTCGAAGCCGGAAAGCGCGTCGCGCTGGCGAACAAGGAGACGCTCGTCATGGCCGGCGAGTTGATGACGCGAGCGGCCGAAGCGGCCGGGGCAGAACTCCTTCCCGTTGACTCCGAGCATAATGCGCTGCATCAATGCCTGCGCGGAGAGAAGCGCGCGGAGGTGCGCCGTCTGGTGCTGACGGCGTCGGGCGGCCCCTTCCGAACGAAGGATAAAGAGGAGATGGAGCGTGCCACGGTCGGCGAAGCTATGCGCCACCCGACCTGGAACATGGGAGCGAAGGTCACTATCGATTCGGCGACGCTGATGAACAAGGGGCTGGAGGTGATAGAGGCGCGCTGGCTCTTCGGCTTTGAAGCCGACCGGATAGACATCCTTGTGCATCCTGAATCGGTGGTGCATTCGATGATCGAGCTGGTTGACGGCTCCGTGATCGCGCAGATGGGCGTCACGGACATGCGCCATGCGATTCAATACGCGCTCACGTACCCGGAGCGCTACGCTTGCGACCTGCCGCCGCTCGATCTGGCGCGGCTCTCCGCGCTCCATTTTGAAGCGCCCGACCTGGATCGCTTTCCCTGCATCGCGCTCGCCTATCGCGCTTTGCGCGAGGGCGGCACGCTCGCGGCCGCGATGAACGCCGCCAACGAACAGGCCGTCAGCGCCTTTCTGGACGAGCGCATACGCCTGACCGACATCCCGCGCGTGATCGAGGCCGTGATGGACGGGCATGTGACGCAGCCGATAGGGAGCCTGGACGACGTATTGAGGGCGGACGCATGGGCGCGGCTCTCGGCCTCGGCCGTCATAGACGGAATCGCGGAGGCGTCGCCCGTCGAGGCTGTCAGAAATTAAAACCCTTTCAAATAAGAGAGGAGAAGGGCGCGCGCCGCTTTTGCGACTACACCCTTTTGATTCCACCTTTGCCTTTACCGCGCATGCCGCGTAAACTTATGTGCAACCCGGCTTGAGTGCTGCTGACTCTAAACCGGTGTATGTCGCGTAGGCTTTCGCTGAAAGCTTATAGAAGAAACGGGAGTCCTGTTTAGATGAGTTATTTAATCAATATACTGGCCTTTATTTTTATACTCGGCGGCGCGGTCGTCCTGCATGAATTCGGACATTTCCTCGTCGCCAAGCTCCTGAAGATTCGCGTCGAGACATTCTCCGTAGGTTTTGGCCCGCGCTTGTGGGGCCGCAAAATCGGGACGACCGATTATCGCTTGTCGGCCATCCCGCTCGGCGGCTATGTGAAGCTGGGCGGCGACGAGTCGAACGCGCCCATAGAGGGCGCTGGCGCGTCAGACATTCCGCCCCAAGAGCAGTTCAACCTTCGTCCGCGCTGGCAGAGAATTGCCGTCGCCGTCGCCGGGCCGGTCATGAATATCCTGACGGCCCTGACGATTCCGTTCATGGGCGCGCTGCTTTTCGGCGTCCCCGTCAACCCCGCGCCTGTAGTCAGCCAGATCAAGCCTGAGGGCGCGGCGCAGGTGGCGGGCCTTCGGCGCGGCGACCGTATAGTAGCCTTCAATGGCGTTGAGAATCCTTCCTGGGATCGCATACGCGGCGATAGCCTGCTGTCGCCCGGTCAGCCTATCCCGCTCGTCATAGAGCGCGACGGGCAGCGCACACAACTGACGATCACGCCGACGCGACAGGTCGAAAGCGGCGAGACCATAGGCGCGCTCGACTTCCTGCCGGACTACGGCAGCCTGCCCGTGCTCGTGCGCCAGATAGAGCCGGGAACGCCCGCCGAGGAGGCCGGACTAAAGGTCGGAGACCGCATCGTCGCCATCGGCGGCGAGAGCGTCACCAGCGCCGAACAGGTCTCGCAGTACATTAAGGAACACAAGTCGGAGCCGATTCGCCTGACGGTCGAGAGGGGAGGCTCGCGCCAGGATATTACGGCCAAAACGCGGCTCCTGCCCGACGGCAGGGAGCGGCTCGGCTTCCTGCCTGACGAGGAGATGCCGCTTGAGCGTGTCGGCCCGGCTTCGGCCGCCGGCTACGCCGTGCGCTCGAACATAGAGATACTGCGCCTGACGGGCAAGGCGCTCGGGCAGTTCTTCACCGGCCAGCGCTCTGCGAAGGATACTGTTTCGGGGCCGATCGGAATCGCCCGCGCCTCGTCGCAGGCCGTGACGATCGGCGGCTGGGGCGGCGTCTTTACCATGCTCGCCTTCTTGAGCTTGAGCCTGGGCGTCTTTAATCTGCTGCCGATACCCGTTCTGGACGGCGGCGCTATCTTTCTTCTGCTCGTCGAGGCCGCGCTCGGGTGGATCGGCGTCAAGCTCTCTATGACCGTGCGCGAGCGCATACAGCAGGTCGGCTTCGTCCTCCTGCTTCTACTGATGGGCCTGGTCATCTTCAACGACCTCAACAAAGAGTATTCGCGCTGGGGCGCGCCCTCGCCGCCGCAGCAACAGCAACAACAGCCCGCGAACGGCGGAGCGCCGCAGAAATGAGCGATGCCGTCAGGTCTTTAGAAATGAGCACGGGATTCAGTCTTTATCCGTAAGAGAGAGAGTTTTTTGATCCCGTGCCCGGACAGATTTGATATGCGAAATTCCAAGGCGGTAAAAGTTAAGGACGTAGTGATCGGGGGCGGCGCTCCCGTCGCCGTCCAATCGATGACGAAGACCGATACGGTCGATGTCGCTGCCACGGTCGCGCAGATCGAGGAGATGATGCGCGCCGGATGCGAGATAGTGCGTCTGGCCGTGCCGGATAAGGACGCGGCGCTCGCGCTCAAGGAGATCAGAAAGCGTGTGCCGGAAGTGCCGCTCGTCGCCGACATACATTTTCACTACAAGCTTGCGCTGATGGCGCTCGACGCCGGCATCGACAAGCTGCGGTTGAATCCGGGCAACATAGGCGCGATTGATCGCGTGCGCGAGGTCGTTCGCGCCGCGCAGGCGCAAAATGTTCCGATCCGCATCGGCGTCAACGGCGGCTCGCTCGAAAAAGACCTTTTAAAGAAATACGGAACGGCGACGCCCGAGGCGATGGTCGAATCCGCCCTCAGACACATACGCATCCTTGAAGACTTAGGGTTTACGGATACGATCATCTCCCTGAAAGCATCGGACGTGCATCGCACCGTGGCGGCTTACAGGCTCCTGGCCCGGCAGGTCGATTACCCTCTGCACCTGGGCGTGACGGAGGCGGGCTCGGCCTTCGCCGGAACGATCAAGTCCGCCATAGGCTTGGGCGTCCTGCTGCACGAAGGCATAGGCGATACGATTCGCGTCTCGCTCGCCGCCGAGCCGCAGGAGGAAGTGAGGGTCGCCTGGGAGATTCTGAAATCCCTTGAGCTGCGCAAGCGTGGCGTGACGGTCGTCGCGTGCCCGACCTGCGGGAGGCTCGATGTGGATAACTTCGTAGGCATCGTGACGGAGATCGAGCGCCGCCTCGCCCACATCGAAGAGCCGCTACATCTTTCGATCATGGGCTACGCCGTAAACGGGCCGGGCGAAGCGCACGATTCCGATCTCGGTATTACCTTCGGGCGCAACGTCGGCATGATCTACAAGAACGGCGTGCCGATGCGCAAGGTGGCGGGCGAAGACATAGTCGAAGCCTTCGTGCGCGAGACCGAGAAGCTGCTCGAAGAGGGGAGCTACAGAGAGAAGGCGGAGGCGGAGCTGGTCGCCATCAAATAGGAATAAAATAGCCGGGGAGCGAGAGGCCGTCTTCATCAAAAAGGAAGGCGGCCTCTCTGTTTCTCTGCTCAGAGAAGGTAAAAGCCCCGAAGGGGCGGCAGATCATCTCTACGGAGCCAGTAGCGAGAACGGGTATAGAGGAAGGTTCCTTAGAATCCCGAAGGCGACGACCGTCCAGAGCAGCGTCTTGATAAAAACAGGCGGCACGAAAACCCTAGGCAGCCCGCGCCCCCTGATCGCCAGCAGCGCGTAGGATAAATAGGCGTAGAGAATCACAGGCAGCGCCAGCACCATCAGGGCATTGAGCCCGAAGGCCGTGGCGAAATGCCCGTGAAGCAGTTGGTGCAGGGCGCGCGTCGTTCCGCAGCCAGGGCAATACAGTCCAGTCAAAGAAAAGAGCGGACACGAAGGGTAAAGACCCGAGCCGCCGACCGGATTAAAAAGGCCCACGTAAAAGAGCCCCGCAAGTGTAGCCAAAACGATTGCCGCCGCCAGCAATCGCCGTTGACCTGATACGCTCACATGCTCGTTTAAGTAGAGCTGATCTCTCACCGCATTCGCTTTCCAATCGTGTCTTGAACGGCCGGGGACGCCGCTCCGGGCGGTCAAAGCCTCCGGGCGGCGAGTAGTTATGTAATGCTGCTCTGCGGCCCGGATTCCTTACTGCCGTTCAGGTATTTAATCAGCACCACCTCGTTATGACGCTCGTTGTAGATCATCTCGTCCACCAGGTCGCGCGCGATGAGGATGCCGAAGCCGCCGGGCCTGAGGCCCTCTTCCTCGCGCACCTGCTCGTGGTGCGTCGGGTCGCCTTCCGGGTTGAGAAAGGCCGCGATGGGGCCTTCGGGCGTGTAAAGCGACTCGATGCTGAAGCCCTCGCCGGGGTCTTTGATGCGGTAGAGGATGATGCGGGGCGAGCGCAGGTAGCCGACCTCGACGTACTGCGACGGATCGTTTTTGCCGCCGTGCTCTATGGCGTTGCGCAGCATCTCTCGAAAGGCGTAGGTCACGCTCTCGCGCGTGATGGTCGGAAGGTCTGTCTTCAGCTGCGTCATCAATCGTTCGAGCGGGTCGATGGCCGCCAGATCGCAGGGCACGCGCAGCTCTATCCAATCGGGCCGCGCCGAAAGAACCTCTATCGAAACCTCCTTCGGGGCGAGCTCGAAGGCCGCCTCCACGGCCGAGATCAATTGCCCCACGTCGAAGGGCTTGGCCAGAAAGTCGCTCGCATGATCGCGCAGCGCGCTGATGGCCGTCTCCGGCGTGGTCAAGGCCGTCATCACGATCACGCGCAACTCCCTGTCGCGCTCTCGCAGCTTCGAGAGCATCATCAGCCCGTCCATCTTCGGCATCATCACGTCCAGCAGCGCCAGATCGAAATGCTCTTTCTCAAGCGCGCTCAGACCCTCGAACGCATCCCTGGCGACCCGCACGTCATAACCGTCCTGCTTGAGCGCAAACCCGACCAGGTCTTGCATCTCCGGGTCGTCATCCACGACCAGAATCTTTTTGGACATCACTTCTCCCGTGGCAAAGAGTCAAAAACCGCTGGACTGCAACGAATCGAAAGCCTTGAAGCATGGCCGATCTTAAATCTAGCTTGAGGTCGTCGATCCGGGCCTGCTTCGGAGAGCAAGACCGCAAGCCGGGCGAGATACCCTTCCCGTGGTGCGTCCCTGCGAAGCAGCGTTCTGATGAGAGCTTACTACTATTCATACGCCGCCTGCCATCCCGAGCAGCAGCGCATCGGTCGCCACCTTGCGATTAATATTGACATCCAGGCCGCGCCGGTGCTGCTCGATCTGCGCGAGCCAGCCCGAGGCGCGTAGGCTCTTCATACGCGCGCCGATCGCGGACAGCTGCTCGATCAGGTCGCTATTGACGACCTGCTCATGCGGCGCGCCGAGCGCGAGCGCCCACGAGTCGTGTATCAGCGTCGTCAACACGTCCAGGCGCAGCTCGTACTCATCCTTGCGCTTGGCGTCCGTCAGCTCTTCGGAGGCGCGCAGCAGGCGCGCGCGGTCGGGTTTAATGGTGAGCGCATCGAGGATGTCCATCATCGCCTCGCGCTGCTTGCGATAGCTTTCGAGATCAATCGAGAGCGCGCGGCCGATGCTGCCCTGCGCGGCGCGCGCCCGCAGCGCTGCGTCACCTGAGCTGATCCTGCCACGGCGCAGTAGATGCGCCTCTATCTCAGCGGCGGCGAGCGGCGCGAAGCGCAACGTCTGGCAGCGCGAGCGAATCGTCGGCAGCAGCGCCGCCGGACGCGACGTGATGAGCGCCAGATGCGTCGTCGGCGGCGGCTCTTCCAGGGTTTTCAAGAGCGCGTTGGAGGACGCTTCGTTCAACTTGTCTGCGTCCTCGACGATGAAGAGACGGCGTGCGCCTTCGTAGGGGCGAAAATTCGCTTCACGCTCAAGCTCGCGCATCTGCTGCACGTTGATGAAACGACCCGCCGGCCTGACCAGTCCAACGTCGGGATGCTCGCTCCAGATGAACCTCTTGTTCGCTTCCGTATCATCGGTCGCCGGATAGACGATGCGTGCGGTGCGCGCGCACGAAGGGCAACGGTCACAGGCTTCAAAGTCTACGGGCGCGCGGCAGTTGAGCGCTTTCGCCAGCTCAAGCGCGAACAGCTTTTTGCCTATGCCGTCGGCCCCCGCGAACAGCAATGCTCCGGGCACACGCCCCTTTGCGAGCATCCGTCGCAGAATATCCTTGACGCGTGGATTTCCGATCAAGCTCTCAAACATAGATCCATCAGGCGGGAGACGAAGGCTCGGGCGTGCCCGGCGGCGATTCCCGTCCGGGCGCGCCCTCGCCGAGGAAGCCGCGCTCTTCCAGGAACGACATCACGATGTCGGTCACAACGGCGTGCGTCTCCTCTATAGAGTCGCCCGCATCGAGAACGCGCACGCGGTCTGGCTCGGCGGCGGCAATTGCCAGGTACGCGTCACGCACGCGCGCATAAAACTCCATATCCTCCGTATCGAGACGGTCTTTCCCCTGTTCGCTATTCTCGCGCCTGCGCGTGCGCATCAGGCACTCGGCGACCGGCACGTCGAAGATGAGCGTCAGGTCAGGCTTGAGCCCTCCGGTGGCGAGCGCGACGACATCCGCGATCAGCTCGGGCGTGAACCCGCGCCCAGCGCCCTGGTAAGCGACCGTCGCATCGGCGTAGCGGTCGGAGAGCACTATGTGGCTGGTCTCTAAGGCTGGGCGCAGGAGAGCGCGGACGTGCTGCGCGCGGTCGGCCGCGTAGAGCAGAAGCTCCGCCAGCGGATCGACCTCGGCCTGCGCGTCCAGGAGCGCCAATCGAAGGCGCTTGCCGAGCG
>DASQYE010000002.1:0-8037 GCA_035639355.1 Pyrinomonadaceae bacterium | reverse complement strand
CCGTGTCGCGGGCTGCTGCGAAGTCTGCTGTGGCGATTGCTGCTGCGGCGGACGCGGCTGGCCTTGCGCTTGTGCGCGCGGGGCCAGCGCGCAGAGGCCCGCTGTTAATATCGTCAGGAAAAAGATAAAAGCTCTTCTCATAAAAATCGAAAGCAGAGGCGCTCTATTGAAAGGCCGTTACGTCATGCGACGACAACGCCTTATGATGCCCGCGCGGCGATTTGCCGTTGCCCTCACCCTGTGGCCGAAGGGGAAGCCATAGTATAGCAATCGGGCCTTAAAATCGCATTCCCCCCGGCCCGTATCAAGCGGCGCGCTCCCCCTTTCAGTGAAGCCCTCGCTCTAACTGTTTAGTTGACCGCCGACCAATGGTACAATGCCGCCTAGACCTGGTAAGAACGTCTTGTAAGGCCGCAACCTCCAGTTTTGCAGCAAGCTTTTCGGGTTCTATCCTGACAGCGTGTTATAGCCCTTTGTGTGTATCCATCCTGAGATATAAAGAGTTGTGACCTCGCGGCTCATCTCCCACTACCGGATTATAGAGACGCTCGGCAAGGGCGGCATGGGCGAGGTCTACCTGGCCGAGGACACAAAACATCACGATCGCAAGGTGGCGCTCAAGCTGTTGCCTCCCGACATGACCGAAGACGAAGTGCGCCTGCGCCGCTTCCGGCAGGAGGCGCGCGCCATCCTCGCGCTGAACCATCCAAATATCCTCACCATCTACGAAATCGGAGAGGAGGAGTCGCACTATTTCATCGCCACGGAGTTTATCGACGGGGTGACGTTGAGAACCCACCTGGCGCGCACGAACCTTGAGATAGAGAAGGCGCTGGACATCGCCATACAGATCGCGGCGGCGCTGGACGCGGCGCACGCCGCAGGCATTGTGCACCGCGACATCAAGCCGGAAAACATAATGCTGCGCACCGACGGCTACGTCAAAGTCCTGGACTTCGGGCTCGCCAAGCTGACCGAGAAGACGAGCGCGCCTGCCTCGACCAGTAATAACGCCGAGGCCATCACAGTTCCCTTGAGCGAGACCGATCCGGGCGCTGTCATCGGCACGACCGGCTACATGTCGCCCGAGCAGGCGCGAGGGCTGCCCGTGGACGCGCGCACGGACATTTTCAGCTTCGGCGTGCTGCTCTACGAGATGGTTTCGGGGCGCGTCCCCTTCTCGGGCGAGACCAAGAACGACATTATCGTCTCGCTGCTGAATCGTGACCCGCTGCCTCTCATGCGCTTCTCGCCGGGCGCTCCGCCCGAGCTGCAAAGAATAGTGACGAAGGCTCTGGCGAAAGATAAGGAGGAGCGCTACCAGACAGTCAAAGACCTGCTCATAGACCTTCGCGGCCTGAAGAGGGAGTTGGAGTTTGCGGCCCGCTTGGAGCGTTCCGCCGATCCCGGATTCAGCAGCGGCGGCGGCAGCGGCCCGCTCACGGGACACAGCGGGCAATCTTCATACGCGAGTGGCTTTGGCGCATCGGCCCGCACCGACGAGATGCAGGCGGCGCGCGCAACCACAAGCGCCGGCTCCGTCGCCGGTCGGCTCGGCCGCCGCCCCCTTGCCGCGTTCCTGGGCCTGACGGCCGTCCTCGTCGCTCTGGGCCTCGGCGTATACTATTTCGCGGCGCGCGGCAAGACCATCAACTCCGTCGCCATCATGCCCTTCGTCAATACCAGAAATAATCCGAACGCCGAATACCTCTCCGACGGGCTCACCGAAAGCATCATCAGCAGTCTTTCACAGATACCGAATCTGAAGGTGATGTCCAGAAGCGCCGTCTTTCGCTACAAGGGACAGAACGTTGAGCCGCAGGAGGTGGGCCAAAAGCTCGGCGTCGGCGCGGTATTGATGGGGACTGTCGATCAGATCGGAGATAACCTGGTCATCAAGACGGAGCTGATTGATGTCTCGGACGGCTCGCAGCTGTGGGGCGAGCAGTACAACCGCAAAATCTCAGACCTCATCGCCGTGCAGCAGGAGATTTCGTGGAAGATCTCCAAGAAGCTGCGGCTTCGCCTGACGGGCGAGGAAGAGAAGCGCATCACCAAACATTACACGGAGAACACGGAGGCGTACCAGCTTTACCTCAAAGGTCGCTACTTCTGGAATAAGCGTGGTAAGGAGAACCTGAACAACGGCATACGCTCGTTTCAGGAGGCGATCAAGATAGACCCCGGCTACGCGCTCGCCTACTCGGGCATGGCGGACTCTTACGCCCTGCTGGCGGACAACGGCGCGGTCGCCCCCAACGACGCGATGCCGAGGGCCAAGGCCGCCGCCGAAAGGGCTATCGAGCTTGACCCGGAGCTGGCAGAGGGCTACACCTCTCTGGCCTTCGTCAAGCTCTCTTACGATTGGGACTGGCCGGCGGCCGAGCGCGATTTCAAACGCGCTCTTGAGCTGAACCCTAACTACGCGACGGCACACCAGTGGTACGCCTCCTACCTCTTACAGATGGGCCGCTACGACGACGCCCGTGAAGAGATCAGGCGGGCCCAGCAGCTAGACCCGCTGTCGCTCATCATCAACGCGAATAAAGGCTACTACCTCTATTTCGCGCGCCAGTACGACGAGGCCATCGCGCAATACCGGAAGACGCTTGAGATAGACCCGAACTTCGGCGTCGGGCGCTTTTACCTGGCGCAGGCTTACGTGCAGAAAAAGATGTATGGGGAGGCGATCGCGGAGTTTCAAAAATTGATCGCCTCGCCAGGCGACGACCTTGAGACGGCCGCCGCGCTCGGTTACGCCTACGCACGGTCGGGCCGCCGCGCCGAGGCGCAGAAGATTCTCGCCGAGATGATAGAGCTACAAAAGAGCCGCTACGTCTCGCCGCTCTACATAGCGACCGTTCACGCTGGCCTGGACGATAAAGACCAGGCGATGGAATGGCTCTACAAAGCTTACGACGGCAAGCATCCCGGATTGGTTCTCATCAAAGTAGACCCTATGTTCGACAGCCTGCGCGGAGACGGGCGTTTTCAAGAACTCCTGCGCCGCTTCGACCGCGCTCCTTGAAGAGAAACTTCAAAGCTTCGCGCGCTCTCTTTCTAACTTTCCAATTCGACAAGCAAATCGGCGAGCGCGGAAGGAAGCGGCGCTGCGAAGCGCATCGCCTCGCCAGTGCGCGGGTGATGGAAGCCCAGTTGCTCCGCGTGAAGAAACTGTCTATGGAGCGCGTGGATGCGTGCGCGAAGTCTGGCGTCCGGCACGGTCTTGTCGCGACCGCCGTTGTAGACGGTATCGCCCACTACTGGGTGCTTCAACCATTCAAGGTGCACTCTGATCTGGTGCGTCCTGCCGGTCTTGATCTCCACGTCCAGCAGCGTAAATCTATCGTAGCGACGCCGCACGCTGTAAAGCGAGAGGGCGGGCCGGCCCCCCTGCACTACGGCCATGCGCGTGCGATTGCGCGGGTCGCGCGCTATCTGGCCGTCGATGCGCCCGCTCTCTTGCGAGACGCGGCCATGAACCAGCGCGACGTAGGACTTGAAGACCGAGCGCGCGCGAAATTGATCGGCCAGGCTCTCGTGCGCCGCTTCGGTCTTGGCGACCACCATCAGGCCGGAAGTATCCCTGTCAAGGCGATGAACAATGCCGGGCCGCGCCGTACCGCCCGTGTGCGAGAGCCGCTCGAAGTGATAGACGAGCGCGTTCGCCAGCGTGCCCGACGGAATGCCGGCCGCCGGATGGACTACGAGCCCCGCGGGCTTGTTGATTACTACCAGGTCTGCGTCCTCGTGGATGATTTCGAGCGGAATGTTTTCGGGCGCAAATTCGGCGGGCGGCGTCGCGCTCAATTCAACTTCTACACGGTCGGCGGCGCGCAGCTTATAAGAAGGCTTGGCCGTGCGGCCCGCGACCAGCACGTCGCCGTCTTCGATCAATCGCTTGATGCGCGAGCGGCTCCAATCCGCAATGTGCGCGGCCAGGTAAGCGTCAAGACGCGCGCCAGCCTCTTCGTCCGCAACATCGAGCGTGAGGATGGGCGCTTCCTGAATCGTCCCTTCAACGCCTCCCTCAACAATTTCTTCACTCACACGCGCGCTGCCTTTGTCGTTGAAGAGACTTTCTGAGCGGTCACGGCTGCGGCTTCTACAACCGCGCGCCGCCAGCGCACGATGAGAAGAACGAGGCCGCCTAGACCTAAGACGAGGCTAATCATCTGCGAGGTGGAGAGGCCCGTGAGCGTCGTCAGGCCCGCGATGTCGCCGCGCGGGTCGTCGCGCAGAATCTCTATACTGAATCGCACGATCGAGTAGAGGACGGCGAAAAAGAGTATGACCTGTCCGTCGAAGCGCTTGCGCCTGTGAAGCCATAGAAGGAAGCCGAAGATCAGAAAGGCGGCAGCCGATTCGTATAGCTGCGTCGGATGCAGATCGACGCCGAGCGGCACGCCCGTGATCTCGTGGCCCAGCTCCGTAAATCGCACGCCCCAGGGCAAGGATGTGGGCTTGCCCCAGCAGCACCCGGCTGCGAAACACCCCTGACGCCCGAGTCCCAGCCCGAGCGCGATGCCGGGCGCGAAGGCGTCCGCAGTCTTCCACCAGGGCAGGCCGTAGCGGCGAATCAAAAAATACCCGACCAGCACAGCGCCTATAAAACCGCCGTAGAAGACTCCGCCCGAGCGTAGGAAATCGAGCGACAACAGATGCAAAGGATTATCTCGGTAGCTCGGCTCCGTCCACAGCATCAGAATCTTGGAGCCCAGCAGCGCCGCCAGCAGCATCCATAGGCCGAGGTCGTAAATGCGCTCGCGCGGCAGGCCGTCGCGCGACGCGAGCCGCGCCGCGACGAGCAGCGCCGCGAGAAACGCCAGCGCCAGCAGCACG
Source organism: Pyrinomonadaceae bacterium (assembly GCA_035639355.1). Taxonomy (GTDB): domain Bacteria; phylum Acidobacteriota; class Blastocatellia; order Pyrinomonadales; family Pyrinomonadaceae; genus DASQYE01. The sequence goes on along the minus strand of DASQYE010000002.1, from coordinate 3,195 downwards.
CCGTAAGTATTGATCGGGAAATTGCCGATCCGAAGAAGCTCTGGATACATAAAAGTAGTCGGCTGTTAGTTGTCAGCAGCCGGTCGATCAAAGGTCGGCGGATCAGTCGTTCGCTTCCTGGCTGATAACCGACGATCCCTTACCGGCAGCCGTTTTCCGTCTTCCTTCAAAGAAGAGGTCGAAGACGAGCAGGAATGCGCCCGCGCAGATACTCGCGTCCGCCACGTTGAAGGTGGGCCAATGATACCGGCCCGCGTGCACGACTATGAAATCGATCACGTAACCCAGACGCGCGCGATCCGTCAGATTGCCCAGGATGCCCGCCAGGAGCAGCGAGCACGCACCCAACACGCGGTCGTCCGAGCGCGGAGTGCGCCAAAAATAGTAGAGCACGGCGACGGCCGCTAGGCTCGCGAGCACGACGAAGAACCAACGCCCGAAGGAGCCTCCCTCCTGCAACTGGCCGAAGGCGATGCCGCTATTCTCCGCGTATTCCAGCGCGAGCAGGCCGTCGATTATCACACGCCTCTCGCCGAAGCGCAGCGAGCGCACCGCCCAGGCCTTGCTCGCCTGATCCACCATGTAGATGCCGAAGGAGGCCAGTAGGTAGGCCGCGCGCCAGGCCGCAGTCCGCCGGTTCACGACGATGCCCCCCGCTCGATTTCCGAGAGCGCCTCGACGCATCGCTCGCACGCCGTAGGATAGCGCTCCGACTCGCCGACCCGCACGGAATAGCTCCAGCAGCGCTCGCACTTCGAGCCCTCTGCGCGCTCTACTTTAACGCCGAGCTCGCCGTCGCTTTCGGCACGCTCTAGGCTCACCTGCGACACGATGAAGACGTAGCGCAGCTCATCGCGGTATCGCTCCAGCAGCTCGTAAGTCTCGCCGGAAGCCCTGAGATGAACGCTTGCTTCGAGCGAGCTGCCGATGACCTTACTAATGCGCGCTTCTTCGAGGACACTCAACACCTCGTCGCGAATCTCGAACAATCGCTCCCAGCGGGCGGCCATCTCCGTGTCACGCGCGGCCTCCGTCGTCGGCAGCTGCGCGATATGAACGGAGGCTGGGCGCTCTTCGTCAACGGCGCGCGGCAGGTTTTCCCAGATTTCATCGGCCGTAAAGACTAGAATCGTCGCGAGCGCGCGAGCCAGATTGTCGGCCACGCGGTAGAGCGCCGTTTGCGCCGAGCGCCGCGCCAGGCTTCGCGGGGCGGCCGTGTAAAGCCTGTCCTTGATGATGTCGAAGTAGCGAGCCGAAAGCGTCACGGTCGAGAAGTTATAGAGCGCGTGATAGACGGTGTGAAACTCGTAATCGTCGTAGGCTTTATAAACGCGCGCCATCACTTCGTCCAATTCCGCGAGCGCCCAGCGATCTATCTCCATCAACTCGTCTTCGGCGACCGAATCGCGCGACGGGTCGAAGCCGTCTAGGTTTCCGAGCGCGAAGCGCGCCGTGTTTCGCAGCTTGCGATAGCCGTCCGAGACGCGCTGCAATATCTCCGGCGAGAGACGCATGTCCTCGTGGTAATCGCTCGACGCGCACCACAGCCGCAGGATTTCCGCGCCAGACTCCTTGATGACCTCGTTAGGCGAGATGCCGTTGCCCGCAGACTTGTGCATCGCCTTGCCCTGGCCATCGACGGCCCAGCCGTGCGTCAACACAGTGCGGTAGGGCGCACCGTCGTGCGCCGCGAGGCCCACCATCAAAGACGAATTGAACCAGCCCCGATACTGGTCGCCCCCCTCTATGTAAACATCTGCGGGCCACTTTAGATTGTCGCGGTGTTCCAGGACGGCGATCGAGCTTGATCCGCTATCGAACCAGACATCCAGGATGTCTGTCTCCTTGGCCCAATCCGCGCCGTCGCATTTCGGGCAGCGAAAGCCGTCGGGCAGAAGCTCCACGGCCTCGCGCGCGTACCAGGCGTCGCCCGATTCACGCTCGAAAATAGCGGCGACGTGATTTATCACGGACGGGTCGGCGATCATCTCATCGCAGCCCTTGCAATAGAAGGCGGGGATCGGCACGCCCCATACTCTCTGGCGCGAGACGCACCAATCGGGCCGACCGCGCAGCATATTGCGCATACGCTCTTCGCCCCAGGCGGGAATCCACCGAACGCGCTCGATCTCGCGCAGCGCGCCCGCTCTCAGAGACACGGCAGCGTTCATGCCGCCGCCGTCCGTAAAATTCTCCGTGAAGTTCGCTAGGTCGCGTCCGTCTTCGTCCTTCTCCACCTCGCCGGCGGACGACGAGCCCGCGTCGAGCGAGATGAACCACTGCGGAGTGGCGCGGAAGATGACGGGATTTTTGCAGCGCCAGCAGTGCGGGTAACGATGCCCGTAATCTTCGCTTGAGAGAAGCACGCCGCGCTCGCGCATGAATTCGACGATCAACGGATTGGCCTCGAAGACCGACAGGCCCGCGAAGTGTTCGACATCATTGGTGAAGCGCCCGGCGTGGTCAACGGGGCAGTAAATCTCCAGGCCGTAACTCTTGCCTATAACGAAATCGTCGTGGCCGTGGCCGGGCGCGGTGTGTACCAGGCCGGTTCCCGCCTTGCCCGTCACCGTGCGGTCGCGCGCCTCCCTGACATCCAGCTCGGTTTCGGCATCGGCCTCGCCGCCGAGCGTGACGTGCTCGCCAAGCATCACGAGCGACGCTCTATCGATCCACGGATGACGAGCCTCAAGGCGATCAAGCCTTGAGCCTGGAAAACGCGCTAAGGTTTTCGGCGCGCGGCTCTCGCCATCGGGGCCCGTCTCACTAAAGCCGCACTTGGACGCGACCGAACTTACAAGCTCGCTGGCGACGACGTAGACCTCATCATTGTGCTCTATGGCCGAGTACTCGAAATCGGGATGGACGGCGATGCCAAGATTGGCGGGCAGCGTCCAGGGCGTCGTCGTCCAGATGAGAAAGAAGACTTTGCGCCCCGAGAGCGCGGGGTCGATCAACTCTGGGTCGCTCGCGAGCGGAAATTTCACGTAGACAGACGGGCTCGTGTGCTGGTGATACTCGACCTCGGCTTCGGCCAGCGCCGTCTGGTCGTGTATGCACCAGTAGACGGGACGCGCGCCCTTGTAGACGTAGCCGCGCTCTACGAAGCGGCCGAAGAGGCGCGCCGTCTCCGCCTCATACGTGTTCGACATAGTGAGATAAGGATCGTTCCACTCGCCCAGCACGCCGAGCCGC
>DASQYE010000001.1:0-2673 GCA_035639355.1 Pyrinomonadaceae bacterium | reverse complement strand
CGGCCGCCGTGTGCGACTTTCCCAATTGGACGAAGAGCGAGGCGGCCGTCTCAAAGCGCTTGACGGCGCGCTCCATCTGCCCGTCTATCAAGGCCGCGATTCCAGCGCCCCAGGCGGCCAGCGCCGTCACCTCCGCGTCATCCGTCACGGAATCGAGCGTTTCCAGCGCAGCGGCCGCGGCGGACGCGCGCACAGGGTCGCTGCCCCACCCGCCGAGGCATATATCCTTGAGCACATAGGCCAGACCGACATCCGCCCGGACAGAATTCTCCCTTAACAATGCTTCACGTTCAGCATTGTTCGCCGCCGCCACGAGACGCGCCGCCAGTTCTGCACGCTCCATGCTATGCCTTTAAGTCTAGGTCGGGGACTTCTACCTCCACGTCGTTCAAGAGCAATTGAAGAGTATAACGGCCCGTCGGAACGGGCGGCAGAGTAAACTCGCACAATTCGTTCAACGGGACTGCGGCTGCGGCCGATTCGCCCTCCAGCTTGACCTCGCCGCCCGCGCATTTGCCCAGCACTTGACCGGAGACGATCCACGTCTCACCGCTGGGCGTAACGCGCAAATCCAGATCGTTCTCCCCGGCGCTGTAAAGAAACTGGCGCGACTGCGGCTGCCCTGAGCGCAGGCCGTAGGCGGGCGAGGATTGGGCGCTGTCGAAACTGAGCGCGGCCAGAATACGGCGCACCACAGAGGGTTTGATAGAGGAGGCGCGCATGCGGAACAGGTCAAGGACGTTTGCCCGCACATCGCGCGGCGCATCTTCGGCCCTGTCGGTACGCATCAGATGAACTAGCTGCTTCAGCTCCGCCATCTTGGTCTCGCAACGCGAGCAGGCGGAAACATGGCCGAGCAGCGCTGCCCCCTCGTTGGCCGGGAGCAGATTTTCCGCCAGCTCGGCTAGTTTCGCGAACGGTATATGTCGGGATTTTGTGCTCAATTTCTCTCTCCGGCAATGGCCCTAACGGTCTGGCCAATCTTCACGCAATACAACAGTGCAACGCCCGCAGCGGAAAATACATGTAAAAACAGGGAATTTACGAGGCCAACTGGCGCATCAATTTTTTCAGACAGCGAGCGCGGGTCGGGCCGATACTGCCTTCGGTGGTTCCGATGGCGGCCGCGATCTCCGCATAGGGCGGCGGTTCCGGCTCGTAGAAAAGCATCGTCAATAATTTCCGGCAGCGTTCATCCAACTGCGCCAGCGCCGTCCGCACCCTGTGCTGCTCTTCGAGGCGCATCAAGACCTCGTCGGGTAACTGCGCCGTGTCTACCAGCTTATCCAATTCGCTCTCGTTTTCCTCTTCGTCCCCGGCAGGATTCTGCAACCTGTTTTCTCGACTTATCAAACGCCAGGTCTTTCGGCGCGCCGTCGTCACAAGCCACGCCTGTAGGCGGTCGGGCTGCTCAATATCGTCGAGCTTTTCCAGCAGCGTCATAAAGACCTCCTGGAAAACTTCGGCCGCTTGATCCTTATCCAGGCCGGCGCGGCGTGGAATGGCATAAAGCAGACGTTGATAACGCTCGACGAGCAATTCCCAGGCAGACTCGTCGCCGCGTCGGCAGGCTTCCAACAGCCGCTCATCGCTTAATGTCATGTGCCCCCGTGTCTATCTTGTCAGGATGCCATAAGCAGGATTTCAGATTCGCGCCTTGTCGGACCCTGTATAAAATCTCTTACAGTGTATATCAGGAATATTGGCAGGACTACCGTCAGGCTCGCCCCTTGGATGCAGAAGAATGATATAGCCTCTCGGATTTATTCTCGCAATCCTAAAGCCCTTCATGAAAGTTTTTCTCTGCGGATGTATTTACCCGCGGATGCGAAGCACTGTCTGTGCGTCAATCAGTGCTGTGAAGCGCACAAGGCGTCATTCGTGCGCGTGTCATGCCTAAGATGATCATTCGTCCCTTCGGTCGCACTGGCACATTACAAGCAATGATTCTGAAACTCAGCTTATAAGATAAATCAAGGAGAGATAGTAATGCTTAACATGATCGCTACGCACGGCTCGCACCTTCTGGCGCGCGTGCTTACCCTGGCAATACTCTCAGCCGTTTTTGTTGCCCCGGCCCTGGCCGATGGTAAGGACTGCGGAGTATTCACTCTCACGCTCGTCTCGAACGGGGTGGCGGTGAGGACATTTACAACCCCGACAAAGATCGTCGTGCCGGCCGGCCAGATTGCGCCCGGTTCTACGCTCCAGGTGCGCGGCAAGTTCGTCCGATTCAATATCAGCCTGGATACACTCACCGTACTGAATTACACGCTGACGGGCACGCCGGCTCCCGCTCAGATCACTAACGTACAGACATTGATTTTCACCAACAAGACGCCCCTGCACGGGATTAAATTGACCGGCTCGTTGAAAATCCAGCTCAACACTTCGGGGCAGAACCTGGTGCTCGAACGCGGCGGGCCCGGCATTGACTCGGTAAAGATTCAGGCCAAGGACTGCGATCAGGGCGGTCTTTTCCAGATGGAGCCCGAGCCCGGAATGAGGGAGCGCAACACGCTCTCGCAAGGCTTCTGGTACTGCTACCAGGCATCGCCGACATCCAGGAGGTTCTTCACCAACAGCGTCGTGCTCGGCTACGACAGCCCTCAAGATGCCAGGGTCGTCTCGAAGGCAGACAAGGTGACGCTCTGGAGTGTGGCCGATGGAGGC